>CAZAVT010000060.1:0-7462 GCA_964488395.1 uncultured Burkholderiaceae bacterium
CGCCGAGTACGCCGATCCCGACGACACGACGGGCTGGATCCAGTTGGTGTGTGCCCACCTGGACGACCCCGCGCACCACGCGCAGGCCCGACGGCGCGCCGCCGCATGGCGGCCACCGACCTGGGACGACGCCGCGGATGCGGTCGTGACCGCCGTGCGAGAGGTGTTCGGCGCATGAGTGTCGCCGACCAGCCGACCACCGATGCCGGCCCGACGTCCGGGGCGTCCGATGCGGCAAAACGGGGCAGATGTTCGGCGAGCAGCCCCAGGGCATGGATCAGCAGTCCATCGGAGAAGGGGTCGCCTGACCGTGACAAGAGTGCTTCGACCGTCATCGCAGTGGTGTTGAGGCTGGCGCTCAGCACGAGGGACTGGGGTGCGGAAGCGACGAAGTCAGGGTGCAGGAATACAGCGCTCGCCCGGGTCTTGGGATCGAAGAGCGCTAGACGTGCGCCGTTGTCAGGGTCCAGCATCGCAGACCCCGCCTTGACGGTGGCCGTTGTTGGTGTGGTCGGAATGACCAGCTGGGGGAGCTTGGGCGCCAGCAGCTTGGGGCTTACGAGTCGACCGCTGGCAGGGTCGCGGGCCGTGGCGAGACTGCGTCCGTCACGTTGCTCGGCGAGCAGGATGGAGGCGGCGCGTGCGGTGACGACCGCTGAGCCGCCGCCCAAGGCGATCACCGCATCGGCGCTTTGGGCCGCAAGTTCACGTGCGACGGCCTCGACGGCTGGAAGGGGGCTGTGGGCAACGACACCGTTGCAGACCGCCACGCAGCGCCCACCTGCGGCGCTCAGGACTGAACGGATCAGTACCTGCTCGCGGGCCAGTGAGGCACCACAGACAACGACTGCGCGTTGGCTGTCCAGTCGCTCGAGTTCGGGGCCTAGTTGCCTCAGACTGTCGACGCCGCTGAAGAGGCGCAAGGCAGGAACGATGTGACGGAAGGATTGCATGGCAGAGGGCTCGTCTCAGGGGGCGGGTCGGTCGATCATAATCAGCGTTGCGAGCCGATGCCAGTGGTGCGAGGCTTGCACAGCAGGGAGAGTCCTATGATCCGAAAAATCGCAGTGCTCAAAGGCGACGGGGTGGGCCCCGAGGTCATCGACCAGGCCGTCAAGGTCCTACGGGCAGCGGCCGATGTGTACCGTCTGCAGCTTGCGCTCACCGAAGCACCGATCGGTCGCGGTGCCTACCGTTCCTCGGGTCACAGTTGTCCCGAGGACACGATCGCGTTGTGCCGGCAGTCTGATGCCGTGCTGTTTGGTGCCACGGGCGGTCCAGCCGATGAGCCAGCGCCGCCGATGGGTAACGGCAACCTGATTCTGAGACGGGCCCTGCAGGTGAGCTGCAATCTGCGGCCCCTGCGCCTGTTCGAGCCGCTCCTGGGCGCCGGGCCCATCAAGCGCGAGATCAAGGCTCGCGGTTTCGATTTCGTCATCGTACGTGGCATTGGCACGGCCGGCGCCTACGGGCCGGGGGAGCTACGGCAGGAGGGGCCGAACCGGCTTGCGACCAGTCTTTTTTCATTCACCGATGCCGAGGTCCGCCAGGTCCTGGTACCGGCGTTTTCGCTCGCCAGGAGTCGGCGCAAGCGCCTGCACCTCGTAAGCTATTCGCAGATCATCTCTGTGTCGCGGATCTGGAAGGTCGTGTTCGACGAGTTGCGGCCGGAATTTGCCGACGTGGACGCTGTCGAGATGCTGCCTGACCAGTGCAACCAGGCGGTGGCTCGCGATCCCTCACAGTTCGACGTGATCGTCTTCGATGACCTGTTTCGCGCAGGCATGGTGGTCGATCTGGGCGCCGTCCTGGTGGGGTCGGTTGGCCTGTCGTCATCGGCGGCGCTTCGCCCGCGCCTCATGGCCGATGGGCGGATCGATCCCAGCCTCGAGGGCGTGTTTGGCCTGTATGAGCCGTCGCACGGAACGGCCAATGCCCGTGTCGGGCAGGACGTGATCAATCCGATCGGCGCGATCCTGGCGGTTCGCGATCTGCTGCGTCACTCTCTGCGGCAGCCAACGGCGGCCGCTGCGATCGACGCGGCCGTCGAGCAGGTCCTGCGCAGCTATCGCACCTATGACCTGGTGGAGCCTGGCATGACGCGCATCGGCTGTGCGGAGATGGGAGACCGAATTGCTGATGCGGTGAGGGCGGCTTAGCGCGGGTCAGGGCGCTTCGGAGGTCAAGCCCGCTCGAGCAGGAAGTCTCGCGCCTCGAGGAGATGTTCCTCGATCAGTTTGCGCACGCGCTTGGGCTTGCCGTCACGAAACGCCTCGATGATCGACCGGTGAAAGCTCACGGACTGGCTGCGTCGATCGGGAGTGGCCCAGTGGTAGAGCCGATAGGCGGTTGGCATGCGCAGTGTGTCGAGCAGACGAATCGTCACGGCACTGCCGCTCGCTTCGACAATCATCCGGTGAAAGACGTCGTTCAACTCGACCAACGATCCGATCGCGTTCAGGTCGTCGTTGTCGATGCCGGCCGCGATGAGCGTCTCCATCGCCCGACGATTGGCGTCGAGCTTATGGTGCAGGCCCACCGGATCGCGCCGGCAGGCCAACTCGGCCGCGTGCCCCTCGAGGGTTGCTCGCACCGAATAGCGATCCATGATCTCGGCCTCGTCGAATCGCTGGACGACGGCACCCCGGTGTGGCAGCAGACGCACGATGCCGTCGGCCTCCAGCGCCTTGAGTGCCTCGCGAACCGGAGTGCGGCTCACGCCCAGTTCCTGCGCGATCCGTTCGATCGTCAATCGCTCATCGGGCTGGATCAGTCCCTTGAAGATCGCGTCGCGGATACGCTCGCGCGCCTGAGTCGCGAGCGAGCTGGCGCTGACCTTGCCGATCCGGCTGCCTGTCATGCGAATGTCCTTGCAGAGAGCAGGTTCACCATTACATAATACATGTAATAAACATCCAAGCGCCGATTACCCCATGCTCTGCCAGACCGCCCAGGGACGGTGTCCTCGTTGAAGACCGCGCTGGTGATCGGGGGTACCGGACCGACCGGGCCCTACATCGTCAACGGCCTTCTGGCGCGCGGCGCGGAAGTGTCGATTCTGCATAGTGGCGCTCACGAGGTCGACTTTGACCGTCCCGTCGAGCATCTGCATACCGATCCTCATTTCCGCGAAACACTAGAGCCCGCCCTGCAGGGACGCCGATGGGATCTGGTGATCGCAGCCTACGGCCGGCTCAGCCTGATCGTCGAGCTCCTCAAGGGCCGCACGGAACGCGTGATCGCGTTGAGCGGCAGCAGCGGTGCGCTCGCGGCTCCCGAGGACCCGCGCTGGGGCTTGACGGGCCGGCCCGCCCATCTGGATGAGGCAGCCGGTCTCCTCGAGACCGATCCTGCGCGAAAGTTGGCCTACCGGATGGCGCAGGCGCAGGTCGCGCTTTTTGAGGCTCATCGTGCCGGTCACTTTGCCGCCACCTGCATCGCTTACCCGATTCTTTACGGTCCCCGTCAGCCAGGGGCGCTCGACTGGTGCATCGTTCGACGCGTTCTGGACGGGCGTCGACCCTTCATCATCGCTGACGGCGGGATCAAGCTCGAGGATCGTGCGTTCGTCCGCAATGCTGCCCATGCCGTCCTGCTGGCCGTGGATCGCCCGGAAATTGCCGCGGGCAAGACCTATCTGGTTGCCGATCAAAAACTCCTCACACTGCGCCAGCGCATTGAAGCGATCGCTCAACTGATGGGTCATCGCTTCGATCTGATTGATATGCCCTGGGATCTGGCTCTCCCCTGCCACGTCCTCTGGCGTCATAGCCGTGAGTGCCGCATCCGGGATACCGGGTTGATTCGGACCGAGCTGGGCTACCGGGATCAGGTCGACACCGAGGAGGCCTTGAGGCAATCGATCGCCTGGCTGCTCGAGCACCGGCCCCAGCCGGGAGGTGAGCTCGAACAGCAGCTGGGCGACCCGTTCGACTACGAGCGCGAGGATCGGCTGATCGGCCAATGGCGCACGCTGCGCGCCGGTCTGCTCACCGTCGACTATCCATTACCGACCCAGGCGCATATCTACCGACACCCAGACCAGCCCAACCAGGGTTGGAGAAGGCCCCACTGATCGACCTCTCGCCCAGTTTTCCCCATCCGCAATCAGGAGCTTGCCGCAATGGCTGAACAGAACATCGAGCACAAAGAGGAGTACGGCCGCATCACGCAGGAGGGGATCGACCGCATCCGCGCCCGCACCGGCAAGCACTATCCGATCGAACATCCATTCGTGAGGCACGTCAACCAGGACAGCATCAATCACGTGGCGCGGGCCATTGGTGACGACAACCCGCTCTGGATCGACCCGCAGCACGCGCGCGCCTCGCGCTACCGGGCAATGGTCGCGCCGCCGGCTCTGCTTTACGCGGCGGCCTGGGGTAGCTGGGATCTGCGGCGCGGTCAAGGTCTTCCGGGCGTGCATGGCCTGCATTCGAGCGATCGCTGGATCTACTATCGTCCGCTCCTCGAGGGCGACACCGTTCGCGCCGTCAAGGAGCCGATCTCTTTAGAGGAGCGTAAGGGCGCTTACGCAGCCCGCTCGATGATGCAGACCGACAACATCTGGTTCTACAACCAGCGCGATGAACTGGTGGCTCTCCAGGTGATGTCGGCGGTTCGTGCCGAGCGCGAGGCCGGGAAGAAGGCCGGCAAGTACTCGCAGATCAAGCCCGCGGTCTACACCGACGAGGAAATCGAGGCGATCGATCGGGAGCTCGAGGCCGAAGAGCCGCGCGGTGCTGTTCCGCGCTACTGGGAGGATGTGCAGGTCGGCGAGGCGATGTCTCCCATGGTCCGTGGTCCCCTCACGGTCTCCGACATGATCGCCTGGATGATGGGGATCGGCTCGCCGCACGTTCGCAGCGGTCGATTCTGGCTTGCCTATCGGCGCCGCTCACCGAAGGTGGCGGTGAAGGATCCGATGAGCGGGATTCCGCAGGCGGTTGAGCGGGTCCATTGGGATCCTTACATGGCCTCCGAGATCGGCATGCCCAGCGCCTACGACTATGGATCGCAGCGCGGGGGCTGGGCGAGCAACTTTCTCACCAACTGGGCGGGCGATGACGGCTGGGTGGCCGAGTCCCATCCAAAGTATCGCGGCATGAATTTCATTGGCGATACCTTGCGGATCCGGGGCGAGATCACCGCCAAGTGGCTTGGTAAAAGCGGCATCGGCTACGTGAGCTGCAAGTTTGACGGGCTCAGCCAGCGGGGCGAGAACATCATGCCCGGGACCGGTGTGATTGCCTTGCCGCAGCGGGGCAAGCCCCTGCCGGATTTCCCGATTGATCATGTTGCCGACCGCGAGGCCTGATTGTTGATGGACAAGACGCCAACCGGAAGTCGATTGCCGCTGGCCGGGTTGCGCGTGCTCGATTTCAGTCACGCGGCAGCCGGTCCCTTCGCCACGATGTTTCTCGGCGATCTGGGCGCCGAAATCATCAAGATCGAAAAGCCCAAGGGCGGCGACGGGGCACGGTCGATGGGCGAGCCGATGCCAGGTCTGGGTGCCAAGGACTCCGACTACTTTGTCGCGCTCAATCGCAACAAGCACGGCATGGTGCTCGACCTGAGTGTGCCCGAGGGCGTGCGGATCGCGCGTGAGCTGGCGCGCCGTGCCGATGTGGTGGTGGAGAATTTCCGGCCCGATGTGATGCCTCGACTGGGTCTGGGCTTCGATGACTTGCGAGCGCTCCGTCCGGGTCTGATCTACGCCTCGATCTCGGCGTTCGGGCCGAGCGGTCCATGGTCGGAGCGCCCCGCGAACGACATCATCATGCAGAGCATCTCCGGTCTCATGGGGATTACCGGAGAGATCGGCGGCGCGCCGATTCGCATCGGGGCGCCGATCGCCGATTTTTCCAGTGGACTGTTCTTGATGAACGGCGTGCTGGCGGCCCTCTATGCGCGAGACTCGCACCCGGAGGGTCAGCATATCCGAGTGAGCATGCTCGAGGCCTCGCTCAACATGATGAGCAACTACATCCCCTCCGTCGTGAACATGGGCCGCCGCATCGAGAAGCAGGGGCGTGGCCATGCACAGATCGTCCCTTACCAGGCATTTATCTGTGCCGATGGCGAATACCTGATGGTCGGGGCTTTCACCCGCGGTTTCTGGCACAACCTGTGCCGCTGCCTCGGACACGAAGATTGGATCACTGAGCCGCGTTATCAGACCAACGCTCTGCGGCTGGCCAACCGGACCGAGCTCACGGGGCGCTTGCAGTCGATTTTTTCCACCCGTAACCGAGATGACTGGATCGAGCGACTGACTGCGGCCGATGTGCCCAACAGCCCGGTCTATGAACTGCATGACGCGGTGCGCAGCGAGCAGGTCCAGCACATGCAGTCCATCGCCTCGATTCCGGTGCGTGAGAGTTCGGTCGCTGTGCCACGATCGCCGATCCGGGTCGAGCAGTGGGGCGAGCAGCGGCTGGATCCGCCGCCCGCCTTGGGCGAGCACAGCGAGACGGTCCTGCGCGAGGTCCTCGGGCTGTCCAGCGCTGAGATTGCCGGTCTGATCGAACGTCGGGTCGTCTCGGGATCCTGAATCGGCAACCGCAAGACAAGGAGCAGAACACCATGAGTCACGCTGTTGCCCCCGACGGCATCCTGAGCGGCATCCGGGTGATTGATCTCGCCCATCAGTACTCGGCCGCCAATACTGCCGCGATCCTCGCCGATCTCGGCGCAGAGGTGATCGCGATCGAGCATCCCGAGGGCAGTCCGATCCGGACGATGCTGCCCAAGAAAGACGGCGAGTCGATGTGGTGGAAGATCTGCCAGCGCGGCAAGAAGAACATCACCCTCAACCTGTCCACACCTGCCGGTCGTGACCTGCTGCTGCGACTCGTCCGCGATGCGGATGTCCTGGTCGAAAACTTTCGTCCTGGGACGCTCGAGCGCTGGGGTCTCGGGCCTGACGATCTCGAGCAGGCCGGCGCAAACCTGGCGATGCTTCGCATCAGCGGTTTTGGACAAACCGGACCTAATCGGTCCTTGCCCGGATTTGGTACCGTGGCCGAGGCGATGAGCGGTTTTGCCCACATGAATGGCTATCCGGACGGGCCGCCCACCTTTCCTTCGACCACGCTTGCCGATGGTGTGGCCTCTGTCTGGGGCGTCGTGGGCGTTTTGGCTGCCCTAGTCGGGCGGCTGCGCGGTCGTTCGCAGGGCGTCGAAGTGGCTGATGTGGCCCTCTTTGAAGGGCTGTTCCGAATCATTCCCACCCAGATTGCGACTTATCACCAGACCGGGAAGGCGCAGCGCCGTCCCGGTAATTATCTCGGCGACCACGGCGTTCTGCGCAATGTCTACGGCAGCAAGGACAACCGTTATCTGGCGATCAGCTCGGTCGGGCCGCAGGCGATCCGTCGCATTCTGGTGGGCGCTGGGGCCCAAGGTCTGGTCGAGACGATCGATCGCGGCGTCATGAACAGTCCCGATACCGCGACGGTCG
>CAZAVT010000060.1:7472-13272 GCA_964488395.1 uncultured Burkholderiaceae bacterium
GCCTGGGCGGCGGCTCGTGATTACGATGAGCTCACCGCTGACCTATCCGCAGCCGGCGCTGTATTTGCGCCCGTTTACAGTGCGGCTGAGATCGTGAAGGATGCGCACTACCAGGCCCGTGATGACCTGCCGCTCGTCCCCGACAAGGATCTCGGCCCGATCATGATGCAGGGTATCGTCCCCAAGTTCCCCCGCCGAACCCATCGCATCACCCACGCAGGGCAGGCCAAGGGCAGCGACAATGCGACAGTGTTTGGCGGGCTTGGACTTTCGGAGAGCGAGATTGCAGCGCTGCGCGAACAGGGCGTGATCTGAACGGGCCAGCGAGGGAGCGCGACATGACCATTGCGGGATATGGCTGGTTCCGGTCTCTGGTCATCGGCCTGTTGTTGTTGCATGCCGGTGCGGTGTGGGCGCAACCCTGGCCGCAGCGGCCGGTGCGGTTCATCCTGCCCTTTACCGCCGGGGGCACGGGCGATGGCGTGTTGCGCTCGATGCAACCCGAGCTCACGACTCGATTGGGCCAGCCAGTCGTGATGGAAAACATGGTGGGCGGCACCGGGATGGTCGGGCAGGATTACACGATGCGTCAGCCCCCTGATGGCCATACGTTCGTGGTGCTGTCGATTTCCGGGGTGCTCGCCTACCACCAGCTTGGCAAGACCGTCGACTTTCGGCGCGAGCTCACCCCGATCGCGCAGCTTTACACTCAATATGGGCTCATCGTCACCAATCCGAATCTTCCGACGATGTCCGGGATCCGGGACCTGAGGGATCTGATCACCCATGCTCGAGCGAACCCGGGCAAGCTCAATTACGGCAGCCAGGGCTCGGGCAGCATCGGCCACCTCGTCATGGAACGGATCAAGGCACTCACCGGGATCCAACTGGTCCATGTGCCGTATCGCGGCGCCGCACCGGGCTACAGTGACCTGCTGGGCGGCCACATACAGTTGATGTCGACCTCGCTGGGCGCGCTTCCCTACATCCGATCGGGCCGCATGCATGCACTGGCGGTCGGAGCTCCGGAGCGCGTCGCCGAATTACCGGACGTGCCGACCTTCATCGAGCAGGGGCTCGCGGGCTACGTCGCGGGCTCCTGGCTGGGCCTGGCGGGACCACCGCACTTGCCGCCGGTGATTGTCGAGCGGCTGAGCCGGGAACTGCGCGAGATACTTCAGTTGCCTGAAATCAACGCGAAGCTGCAGGCCTTGGGCACGTCCCCGCGCTACCTCCCCCCCGATGAATTCGCGGCACTGGTGCAGGCTGACTTCGAGATGTGGGGTCAGGTGATACGTGATAACCGGATCAAGCCCGACTGAATGTCGACTCGGCCAGAGTCTATGGTCAGCCGAAGCTGATTCGTTGTCTTGTGGGCCTCGATCCGAGGCGGTAGTATCGATTCGAACAAAACTGGGAGACCCAAATGAACGACAGTGTGAGAGGCACGATTCAGATCCTGAATCCGGTTGCCGAGTTCCGGGGCAAGGGGCGCGGGCTCGCGCCGCTGTTGCCCTCCCTCTCCGGGACCCGGGTGGCGTTCCGAGTTCAGTGGCCGAGTTTCGACATCTTTATGAACCGCCTGGGCGAAGGTCTCCAGCGGTCGCATGGCGTCCGTGAGATCCACACGATGTTCACGGGCAGCGACGGAACTGCTGCTGGCAAGGTGACGATTCGTGGCCGTGCCGATGCCGTCAGTTGGGCTAAAGCCTATGACGAACTGGCAGCCAAGACCGACTGGGGCATCTTCGGACTGGCCGCCTGAGGCTCCTGTACGTCGTGGTGTATCCATGACACAGTGGAACTGCAAAAGCGTGGCGTCCCGACCGTCACCGTCGTCACCGAGAAGTTTGTCAGTCTGGCGAAGGCATCGGCAAAGTCCTATGGCATGCCAGACCTGCCGCTGCTGATCGTGCCGCATCCCTTCGAGACCCTGGATCGCGCACAGCTTGAGCGGATCGCTGACGAGAAGCTCGCCGAGTGCGTCCGCCTGGTCACGCGGGCCCTGCATCACTGACCGCTCTCCTGAACCTCTGACAGCGAGGCTTGTCCATGTCCCGACTGAGCGCTTCAGTGATCGACGTCGCCGACGATATCGAACTGGCCAGCGAGGCGATGTATCAGCGCGGCTGGACCGATGGTCTGCCGATCATTCCACCGACGGCGTCGCGCGTGGAGCGAATGCTGGCTGCTGGCGGCCGAGAGCCTGACGAGCTCATCGCCGAGTTGCCACCGCTGCGGGCGCCTGCGACCGTCGAGAAAATCGCTATCAACGCCGTGATGGCGGGCTGCAGGCCCGATGACTTTCCCGTCGTGCTGGCGGCGATCGAGGCGCTCGCGGATCCGCATTTCGAGCTTTTCGGCATCAATACCACCACCAATCCGACCGCGCCGCTCACGATCGTCAATGGACCGATTCGCCATCGGCTCGACATCAATTGCAGCTGGAGCGTTCTCGGCCCCCGCAAGCGTGCCGATGCGACGATCGGTCGGGCCGTTTCGCTGTGCATGATCAATCTGGCCGGACGCATCCCGGAGCAGGCCTGTAAAGCCACCTGGAAGATGTCGGGCGCGTTCACGATGTGCGCCGGGGAGTACGAAGAAGAAAGTCCTTGGGAGCCGCTGCATGTCGAGCGCGGTTTCGCGCGCGAGGACAGCACCGTGACGATGCTAGCTCCTAACGGTCAGATGAATGTGGTCGACACCGAGAGTCAGACGGCCGACGAATTGCTGCGCAACATCGGTGCCGGCATGCTGAACGCGGGCGGCAATGGCGTCTTCCCTTTCTACGGGCTCGGCGAGATTGCCGTGATGTTTTCTCCGGGCCATGCCAGGCTGGTCGCAGAGCGCTATTCAAAGCAGCAGGTGCGGGAGTTCCTGGTGGACTATCTTCGTCTGCCGGTCGACAAGCTCAGCCCGCGCCGAGTCCAGATGATGGAGGCAGCTGGTCACGGTCAGATCGAAAACGGCTACGTCCGGTATCTCCAGCATGCCTGGCAGGTCCTGATCTTTGTGGCCGGTGGTCTGGGCGGCTACCACAGCGCAGCCTTTACGACCTTTGGCGATTCCCGGGCCGTCACGCGCCGGATCGTCGCGCGCCCCTGATCGCAGGAGATCCCGCCATGAAGCCGATCCGGATTCTCGTCGCTGCAACCGCCGGCCTCGTCGGCTTGTCGCTCAGTCCGTCCGCGCGGACTCAGCCCTCCTATCCGTCGCAACCGGTGCGGATGATCGTCGCGTTCGGGCAGGGTTCCGGGACCGATGTGATCGCCCGATACATGGCCGATGCGCTCAGCCGGCGCATGAAGCAGCAGTTCCTGGTCGAAAACCGCCCGGGCGCTGCGGGTAACGTGGGTCTTGCCTACGGCGCCAAACAGCCGGCTGATGGCTACACGATGGTCCTTGGCGGGCTGGGCGTGAATGTGATGAACCAGTTCCTTTATCCGCCGGGCTCGCTCGGGTTCAGTCCGGAGAAAGATCTTGATCCGGTCATCCTGGTGGCCAAGCTCCCGTTTGTGATCGCGGCCGGCGCCAAGCATCCTGCCGAAAAGCTCGATGATCTGATCGCGATCGCTCGCCAGAAGCCCCAATCGGTCGAGGCTGCGGTCACCACGACCACTTCCCGGATGGTGATGGAGCTCATCAATCGCAATGCTGGTGTCGAGTTGCTCGGTGTGCCCTATCGGGTGCCGGCTAACGCCATCGTCGACGTGATCGCTGGTCGGGTCGCCTTGCTCCTTGACACGGCCGCTTCGCTGCGTCCGCACGTCACTTCAGGCAGCCTCAAGGCTCTTGCGGTGACCAGCCGGAGCTCCAGCGACGTGATGCCCGGAGTGCGTTCGGCGATCGAACAAGGCCTCGCGCAATTCGAATTCGTCGGCTGGGTGTCGATCTATATGCCGCGGGGTGCGCCGCCTGCGGCGATCGCGCTCATGAACCGGGAATTTGATGCGGTGCTGTCACTGCCCGAGACGCGACGCCGCTTCATCGATCTGGGGATGGAGGCAGGTTCAGGTTCGCCAGCGGACATGGCTGAATTCGAAGCCTCCGAAAGGCGCCGCTGGGGCGCGCTGATTCAAAGCGCGGGCATCACGGCGGATTGACCCCATCATGTCCACCCCTGATCCATTGCGCGCCAAACGGGTCCTTCCGTCCTGCCAGGGCCTTCTGTGGGCGAGCGTTGTCCGCGACTGCATCTTCCTGGTGCTGGCCCTTTGCGCGTTGGCGTCGAACAGCGTTCGGGCCGAATCGTGGCCGGAACGGTCGGTTCGGCTGATCGTTGCCAGCTCCGCAGGTAGTACCGCAGATACGGTCGCCCGCTTGATCGCCGAACCCCTGGCGCGAGAGCTCAAGCGCTCTGTCGTCGTGGAGAACAAGCCCGGCGCAGATCAGATCATTGGTTTCGAGTTCCTCGCGCGGGGGGCACCGGCCGACGGTTACGCAGTCGGCGTGGTCGGGGTGGATGGGCAGGCACTGCTGCCTTTGACGCGTCCCAACCTGCGTTTCGATCCGATGACCGAGATTCAGCTGGTTGCCGGCCTGGGCGAAGTCCGCTATGTGCTTGCGGGGCCTGTGGGGGCAAGTCACGGCTCCTTTGCCGAATTGATCGCGGCAGTGAAGGCCGCGCCGGGCAAGTTCAACTACGGTTCTTCGACGCCAGCGGTTCGCTTTCCGACCTTGCTGTTGATGCATGAGCTGGGGCTGGAGATGGTTCACGTGCCCTTTGCGGGTGGTGCGGCGCTGATCACTGGCGTCGCGGCAGGTACCGTCGACTGGGGCGTGATCGGCGAGGGTTCCGCGCTCTCGGTGAAGTCGCGCGTGCGCGTCTATGGCGTGAGCGGTCTTGAACGGAGCGAAGCCCATCCCCAGGTCCCGACCTTCGTCGAGTTGGGGTTCCCCAAGATCCGTGGGCCAGGTTACGCGCTGGCGGTTCGGACGGGCACTGCGCAGGCGGTGATCGACCGGTTGAACGCGGCGGCTGCTGTCGTGCTCGCCGATCCCGAGCTCAAGGGGCGCGCCCAGCGCGTCTTGCTCACCCTGCAGTATCAGGACACCCCGCGTGCACAGCGCGATCTGGCTGAGCGTGCGACTGTTTACCGGGACATTGGTGCCAAGGTCAATCTACAGGCCGACTGAGCCACGCACCCCCAACCTTTTCCAGTGGAGACTCAGCCATGGGCGCAGACGACAGTGCCATCCTCGCCTCGACCGATTTTGCCTTCGATCTCGCCCGATTTGCTGGCGCGATCGATACGGCATCTCTTCCACCGGCCGTTGTCGCGGCGGTACAGGCCAATCTGTTCGATACGCTCGTCTGCGCGGTCGCCGGTTCATCGGCACCCGGCGTGGCCGAGGTCCGAGGTCTGGTCGGCGAGTGGGGCGGCGCGCCGCAGGCGTCAGTGCTGGTGTTTGGCGAACGTTTGCCGGCGCACCATGCCGCCTGGCTCAACGGGACGATGGCTCACGCGCGTGACTATGACGACACGCACGACGCAGCGGTGCTCCATGCTGGCGTTTCGGTGATTCCCGCTGCGCTGGCGGCGGCGGAATTGCGCGGTGGTGTATCTGGCGCCGAGTTGATTGCGGCCGTTGCTGCCGGTCTCGAGACCATCTGTCGACTGGGCGTTGCGACCCGCCTGCCAGTCATCGACAGTGGATTCATCTACACGGGGTTGCTGGGCCATTTCGGAGCGACGGTTGCCGCATCGCGTGCGCTGGGTCTGGACGAGGCGCAGACTGTCAACGCGCTGGGGATCGACTACTCGATGGTCGCCGGCAATCACCAGGTGACCCGCGATGC
>CAZAVT010000061.1:0-3055 GCA_964488395.1 uncultured Burkholderiaceae bacterium
CTCCGTGGGGCCGCCCTACTTCGACGCAGTGTTCTTCCCCCTGATGGCGCCGGCGATGTTTCTCATGGTGGTCGGCCCCCTTGCCCGCTGGAAGGCGGCGCCAGTGCCAGACCTGGCCCGGCGGCTGCGCTGGGCCTTCGTCGTGGCGGCCGCTGCCGCGATCCTCCAGCCACTGACCGGCCCGGGATTCAGGCCGATCGCGGCGATTGGCCTGGCCTTTGGGCTATGGGTCACCGCGGGCGTGCTGATCTCGATCCTCGAGGCGCTGCGCGGCCCCGACGGTCGGCTGTCGATGCGTCGCTTCAGCATGCACCCAGCGAGCGTCTGGGGCATGCATCTCGCGCACCTGGGCATCGCGGTCTTCGTGCTGGGCGTCACGGTCGTCAAGAGCACAGAAAGCGATCGTGAATTGCGGCTGTCGCCGGGCCAGAGCGTCGAGCTCGCAGGCTGGCGTTTCGACTTCAAGGACCTGCGTTCGATCGCGGGGCCCAATTACGACGCCACGCGTGGCCGCTTCGAGCTTAGGCGGGTCGGCGACCCGCCTACGGCGGCTCCGGTGGCGGTGCTGTCGCCCGAAAAACGGATCTATCGAGCACAGAACCAGCCCATGACCGAAGCAGCGATCCGGCGCGGGTTGCTGCGAGACATTTACGTCTCGATGGGTGAGCCACTCGGGGGCGATCAGTGGGCCGTTCGGGTGCATGTCAAGCCCCTTGTGAATTGGATCTGGATCGGCTGCGTGATGATGGCACTGGGCGGCTTCTTGGCCATCGCCGATCGTCGTTATCGCCGCCGGTTAGCAGTGGCCGAGGGCCAACTCGAAAACCGCCGCGCCGTCGGACTGGCAGGCTGAGTCGCCATGATGAAGACACTGCGATTGTTGCTGCCGATCGCGATCTGCGCAGGGATCGGTTGGTTCCTGTTCAAGGGGCTCGAGCGTGACCCACGCCAGGTTCCCTCACCCCTGATCGGCAAACCCGCCCCGGCGTTCTCGTTGCCGCAATTGGAACAAGCTGGACATTGGTCGCCCGACGCCATGCGGGGTCAAGTGTGGCTGTTGAATGTCTGGGGCTCCTGGTGTGGCGCCTGCGTGATCGAGCACCCCTTGCTGAACGAGCTCGCACAGGCCAAGCTCGTCCCCATCGTCGGGCTGGCTTGGAAAGACCCCCCCGACCATTCGCTCGCTTGGCTGCGCAAGCATGGCAATCCCTATGCGGTGGTCATCAGTGATCGGGAGGGCAAGGCGGCGATCGACTGGGGTGTCTATGGCGCACCGGAGACCTTCCTGATCGATCGCCAGGGCGTCATCCGCTACAAGCAGATCGGGCCGTTCACGCCGGAGATCATCCGCGACGAGCTGCTGCCGCTCCTGCGCAAGCTCCAGAAATCGTCCTAAGACGGGCTCGCACCATGACCAACGCCGCTGACCAGGACCGCCTCAAAAAGTTATCCGAGGAACTGCGCTGCTTGGTGTGCCAGAACCAGACCCTCGCCGACTCGAACGCGGAACTGGCGGTCGACCTGCGCCGGCAGGTCGAGTCGATGATCGCCACCGGGCGCAGCGACCGCGAGATCCGCGATTACATGGTCCAACGCTACGGCGACTTCGTGCTGTATCGCCCCCCCGTGCAGGGCAACACCCTCGCGCTCTGGCTGGGGCCTTTTGCGATGCTTGCGGGCGGCGCCTTGATCTGGTGGCTGGTGCAGCGTCGCAGCCGAATCGAGGCGGCACGGATTCAGTCCCGTGCGACGGGAGTTAAGGCGACCGAGGATCCGGAAGAATCGGCCGCGCTGTCGCGGGCCCGTCGCCTGCTCGAGCGCTGAGCGGCGCTCGCTACGATAGGTTCAGCCGGCGGCGAGCGCCGCCCCTGCCCCATCGAAGGCGGCGCGGAGTTCGCCGTAGTTGAGGGTCACCGGAAACTGCGGAAACTGTTTGGCGATCGCCTCGGGCGGATGATAGAAAAAACCCGCATCTGCAGCACCCAGCATCGCCGTGTCGTTGTACGAGTCGCCGGCGGCCATCACCTGGTAGTTGAGTGCCTTCAGGGCATTGACCGCGGCGCGCTTCTGGTCGGGCATGCGAAGCCGCCAGCCCCGCACGACGCCCTCCTGATCAACCTCCAGCCGGTGACAAAGGAGCGAGGGCCAGCCCAATTGGCGCATCAATGGACTCGCGAACTCGTAGAAGGTGTCCGACAGGATGAACACCTGATAGCGTTCGCGCAGTCCGTCCAGGAACTCGCGCGCGCCGGCCATCGGACCCATACCCTCGATCACCTGCTGGATGTCGGTGAGCCGCAGACCATGACGATCGAGAAGCTCGATGCGGTAGCGCATCAGCTTGTCGTAATCGGGCTCGTCCCGGGTGGTCCGTGAGAGCTCAGCAATACCGGTTCGCCGAGAAAATTCGATCCAGATTTCCGGAACCAGCACGCCTTCGAGATCCAGGCAGATGACCTGCACGCTATTCCCCTGTCAAAGGCTGCTGATGATAGCAGGCAGGCACAAGCCGAACCGCGCTTGGCGAAGCCACCGCTTCAGCGACGTACCCTCTGAAGCGCATCGATCGTGATCTTGCGAACCTCGATCTTGCTCTGTTCGATATGCGCGGTCAGCAGGCGCTCTGCCTCCTGCGCGCGCCTCGAACGTAAGGCGCGAACGATCGCGGCATGCTCCTCGTAGGTCGCATCGATCCGATGGCTCTTGGTGAAATCCAGGCGCCGAACGATGCGAATGCGGTCGGTGATTTCCCGATGGGTCTTGGCCATCTCCGGGTTGGCGGCCTCTGCAACCAGCTGCTCGTGAAAGCGCTCGTCGAGCTCACCGATCCGTGCGGCATCGGACAGGCGTTTCCCTGGCTCGACGAGCCAGATCGCGGCCATCTCCGCAAGGCCTGGCCGATCCCCATCCATCGCACAACACACGCGCACCGCATGGCATTCGATCAGGACCCTGAAGTCGTAGAGCGCATCGAGCCGGTCAAATTCGAGCGGTGCGACGACCCAGCCCAGCCTGGGCAGGCTATCGACGAGGCCCTCATGCTGCAGTCGCTGAA
>CAZAVT010000061.1:3065-13199 GCA_964488395.1 uncultured Burkholderiaceae bacterium
GAAGTGCCTGCCGCAACGGAGTACGGCTGAGCCCCAACGAATCGGCAAGCTCGGTCTCCGAGAGCCGATCTCCCGGCAACACCTCAAAATCGAACAGGCGCTGCTTTAGGCAGCGATAAGCCTGTTCGGCGAGGGTCTCGCCGGCAGCGGGCATGCGTAGGGTGGAAGCCATCGATGGAGCAGACTCAGTCAGGTCTGGGGAATGCGCCCGGGAGCGTCTGCGCGGGCATGCAAGTCGCGCAGATGATACCGCCAGCCGCCACTCGCGGTGACGTCCAGCGCACCGACGAGTCCCCACGGCTCACAGATGAAGCCCTTGACCCAGCGGCCGTCCTCCAGCTCAAGGCTGCCCAAACCCAGAGGCGGCGGAATCAGTGCAAGAAATTCGCCAATCGAATGGGTCGGAAAGGCATAGACCTCGACTTCGATCGAACCGCCTAGGGTCGACTCGACCGTCGCCGGAGGAGCTGGCGACAATTCTTTCCTCGTTGAGGGCTGCACCCGGACAAGCCCGGGTCGCGCCGGGGGCCCACCCGACAGTGCGTAAAGCCGGTAGCAAGGCGCTGTCCGGGTCCGGGCAAGTAGCCGGGCGCCCGCCGCGAGCACCTGACCGTGAAGCGGCATGCCTTCGAGATGGGCACCCACCACCGCGATCGGAACCAGGGATTCAGCCGCCAGACGGGCTGGCAATTCAAACGGGACGGGCAGGCCTGTCGGCCCGGGTTCCGAGGAGCTGGTAGGGGCAGCAGGCCGCCTGAGCCGATCGCCGCAGGCTCCCAGCGGGCGATCACGGTCGAGCGCGTCCCATCGCTGCCCGAAGTCGAGCAAGGCCGCATCGCTCCCGCCGGCGGCGACCAGGCTCACCCCGAATGGCAGCTGCTGCCGCGTGAATCCCGCTGGCAATGCGAGTGCCGCCCAGCCCAGCAGGTTCACCGCGTTGGTGTAACGACCCAGCGCTGCATTGCGGCCCACGGGATCGACAAGGACCTCGGCGTGCAACGGCATGCCCGGCGCGGTCGGCATCATCAAGAGGTCGCAACTCGACCAGATCGCACGGGCCTCAGCCTCGGCGGCACGAAGGCGGTAGAGACCGTCGAAGGCGTCGATCGCGCTAAAACGCTGCGCCTTGCTGATCACCTGAGCAACGGTAGGATCCAAACCAGGCGCCTGGGCCTCGATCAGATCACCGACCACCCAATGGCGCTCAGCGACCCAGGGACCATCGTAAAGCAGTGCCGCGACCCGAAGAAGCACCTCGATATCGATCTCGATAACCTCCTGCCCGAGCTCGGCCAGACGGTCAATCGCGCGACGCCAGGCCACCGCGTAATCGGGGTCATCGAAGTGCGGCGTGGCCGGAACGCCGACGCGGGCCTGCCGGCCAAAACCCAGCCGCTCTGCTGGGCGGCGGTGATGGATCACCTCATCAACGGGATGGGCCGACGGCGCGGCGATGATCGGCAGAATCTGGGCCGCATCCTCAACCGTCAAGGCAAACACCGAAACGCAATCGAGTGACGCGCAGGCCGGCAGTACACCCGTGGTACTGACCAGACCTGGCGTGGGCTTCAATCCCACCAGATTGCAGAAGGCTGCCGGCACACGCCCCGAGCCTGCGGTGTCGGTGCCCAGACTGAAGCAGGCAAGGCCACGGGCCACCGCCGACGCCGATCCTGAGCTCGACCCGCCGCTCACATGCTGTGGGGATAGTGGATTAGGTACCCAGCCAAAGGGCGATCGGGTTCCGACCAACCCTGTCGCAAACTGATCCAGATTGGTCTTGGCAAGTAACACCGCGCCTGCTCGTTGCAAGGCCTCGACCACCGGAGCGGAACGGGACGCAAGCGTCTGACGTGAAGGCAGAGCCGCCGTTGTCGGCCAACCAGCGACATCGATATTGTCCTTGACGACGAACGGAACACCGCGAAGCGGCAAAGCGGACGACCCGGCGAGCTCGATCGCCTGCAACTGGGCTTCAAGCTGATCGGCCGAAGCGATGCTGATGAACGCAGTATCACCCTCCGGCCCACAACCCATCGAGACGAGTTGCTGCCATAGCTTGGTCAGCAGCTCGCGCGGTGTCGAACCTTGGGCGTACGCAACGCGGTAGTCATCCAGCGTCAACGGTCGGATCGGATTCATCGCAGGGGCTCCTGCATCGGTTCAGGCGCGACAACGAAGCGCGGTGGAGGATGGCCAGGAGGCCTAGGCGCGGCTGCAACCAGTGCCTGCGTGTAGGGGTGAGTCGGAGACTCGAGAACCTGAGTTGCCTCCCCCTCCTCGACGATCTCGCCAGCACGCATCACGATCACGCGCTCGCAGATCAGCCGAACCACTTCGAGGTCATGGCTGACGAAAAGATAAGACATACCCAGCTCCGCGCGCAGATCGGCGAGGAGGTTCAGGACGATCGCCTGGACCGAAACGTCGAGCGCGGCGGTCGGCTCGTCAAGCACCAGCAAATCAGGCTCGCTCGCAAGTGCCCGGGCGATACCCACTCGTGCCTTCTGGCCGCCCGAGAGTTGGTGCGGCAGCCGAGACAACAGGTCGAGCGGCAGGCCCACCTGGCTCGCAAGTCGTTCGACACGCGCGGCAATCTCGTCTCGATCGCGCAGGCCAACCAGACGCTCGATCGGGTCTGAGATTGAACGACGTGCGGAAAGCCTCGGGTCTAGGCTGTCTGTCGGGTCCTGGAAGACCATCTGCAAGCGCGCTCTCAGTGCTGAACGGGCGAAGTCTTCAGGGCGCACGAGGCTGATGTCCTGACCTTTGAACCGGATGCTGCCCGAGGTCGGATCGATGAGTCGCATCACCATCGCCGACGTGGTGGACTTACCACAACCGGACTCGCCGACCAGCCCCACGCTCTCGCCCGAATACACCTGAAACGAGATCCCCGCGACCGCCTTGAAGGATTGAACGCGCTCGGCGCGCAGCATTTGCACGAGCGAGCGCTTGCGGGGATAGGTCTTCACCAGGTCGATGACATCGAGCAGCGGGCCGGAACGCGCAGGCTCGGTCTGCCGCTGTACCTGATCGCTGGTTGGCACGCTGACCTTCCGGACCGTGCATACCGCAGTCTGCTCCTCTGGGAGCAGGGACCGCACATCGCGCGCACCATGCGGGGTCGCGCGCACCAATCGCTGGGTGTAGGCATGTTGCGGCAAGCTGAACAAACGCTCAGCAGGTCCGGCTTCGACGACCCGGCCCTTCTCCATCACCACGATCTCATCGCAGTACTCACCGGCCAATCCGAGATCATGGGTGATGAGGATCGTCGACATCGACTCCGATCGTGTCAGTTCCCCGATCAGATCCATCACCGCGCGCTGAGTGGTGACGTCCAGCCCGGTCGTAGGCTCATCGGCGATCAACAGCTTCGGACGACAGGCAAGCGCCATCGCGATGACAACCCGCTGGCACATGCCACCGGACAGCTCGAACGGATAAGCCTCAGCCCGCTCCTCGGGGTCACGAATACGGACTTTGCGTAACAGTTCAACGACTCGGGCACGCGCACCGGCACGCGTGGCCTGTGCGTGCTCGATCAGCACGTCAGCGATCTGATCGCCGATCCGCCGGATCGGATTGAGAGCGGCGCGGGGGTTCTGGAAAATCATCGAAATTTCCCGCCCGCGCAGGCTCTTCATCAGACTTTCATTCGCGCCGTCGATCTGCAGGCCCTGGAATTGGATCGAACCCGAGGCGACGCGACCGGCCCGGTCGAGGATCCCCATCAACGCGTAAGAGGTGACCGACTTGCCGGAGCCAGATTCGCCAACCACGCCGAGGGTACGCCCCTTTTCAAGCCGTAATGAAACGTCTCTGACGGCCTCAACGGGCCCGCTGCGGGTACGAAAGACAACGGATAAACCGTCAATCGCCAGGAAGGGCGCCGCAGCGATCGTCATGTTCAGGTCCGTCGCTGAGGGTCGAAGAGATCGCGCAGCCCGTCGCCCATGAGATTGAACGTGAAGACCGCGAGCATCAGGGCCAGTCCTGGAAAGAGCGCGAGCCACCACTCGCCCGACACCACATAGCTCGCGCCTTCAGCGACCATGATTCCCCACTCTGGCGTCGGCGGGCGAATGCCCAGACCGATAAAGGACAGGCCCGCCGCGTTCAGGACCGCCCACCCCATGTTGAGCGAAATCTGCACCATCATCGGCGGCAAGATATTAGGGACCAGCCGGGTGTAAAGAATACGGCTCGACGCATTGCCCGACAGCCGCGCGGCCAACACCCAGCCGGCCTGACGGCGTACGGCCACCTCAGCACGGGCGACCCGGGCATAGAAGGGCAGGTTGATGATCGCGGTCGCGATCACCACGTTCTCGATGGTGTTGCCGGAAGCCGCGACGATGCCCATGGCCAGGACGAAAAGCGGAAAGGCCATGATCGTATCCAGCACTCTCCCGAGCGTTCGGTCAAACCATCCGCCCCAGAAGCCCGCCGCCGATCCCAGTGCGGTTCCGATGATGAAGGACAGCGCAACCGCACTGACGGATAGGATGAGATCGAGCCGTGTTGCCACCACCACTCGGGAGAGCACATCCCGTCCTACTTGGTCAGTGCCGAACCAGTGCTGTGGGCTGGGCGGCTTGAGCGCACCGGTCGGCGTGCTGGCCAGCGGATCGTAGGGCACGATGATCGGACCCAAGATCGCCAGCAGCACCATCACACCAAAGAGGCTGAAGGCGAGTGCTGTGACCGGATTGCCGGCCATGACATGTCTCAGGTGCGCGAGGAAGCTCCTGGGCTCGCCAGTATCAGCCATCGAGGCGCACCCTAGGGTCGATCAAGGTATACGCGACATCGATCGCGAGATTGAGCAGCACGAACAGGATGGCCATTGCAAGCACGAACCCCTGGACCGCGGCGTAGTCCGAGCTCACCAGTGCCTCCACCGCATAGGAACCGATCCCCGGCCAACTAAACACTTTCTCGACCAAAACATTGGCGCCGAGCGAAAAGGAAAACACCATCCCGAGGGTCGTGACGACCGGCAGTTGGGCGTTGCGCAAGGCGTAGGTGAAGAGGATCCGACGCTGGGAAAGGCCGCAGGCCCGAGCAGTCCGGATGTATTCCGAGGCAAGCGCCTGAAGCATCGCAGCGCGGGTCATTCGCGCGAGCGGCGCGAGGGTGAAAAGCGCGAGCGTAGAGGCCGGCAGAATCAGCTGGCGCACTGCCGACCAGGCAGTGCGCCACTCCCCAGCAAGGGGCGCATCGATCAGCATGAAGCCAGTCACGCGCGGCGGTGGAAGCGCCGTGATGTCCAGCCGCCCAAGCGGTGAAGGCGCCCATCCCAGCAGGAAATAAAACACATAGACGAGCACCAGACCGGTAAAGAATGTGGGCAGACTCACCCCCGCCGTCACGATCAGTCGGCAGGCCTGATCGATCCAGGTGTCCTGGCGCACGGCTGCGAGAACGCCCAATGGCACCGCAATGCCGACCGACAGGAGCAGCGCCACCAGCGTGAGCTCGAGCGAAGCCGGCAACCGGCTCGCCAGATCGGCACCGACCAGTTGCCCGGTCGAGATCGACTTTCCAAGATCGCCGGTCACAAGCGCCTGCAGGTATCGGGTGAACTGAACCCACAGCGGCTGGTCCAGCCCTAGCTGAGCGCGGATCTGCGCGATCGAGGTCTCGGTCGCTGCGGGGCCCGCGAAGAACGCCGCCGGATCGCCAGGCAGGGCGCGGGTCAGCACAAAGGTGACCACGACGATCCCGAACAGGGTCGGGATCGATTGGGCCACCCGGCTGAGTACGATCAGAAGCAGCGACATCGGGGACTCGCCCGCTCAGATCTTGAGCGAGCGGGCATCCATCTGGCGGTGATACCAGAAGGTGTAACCGTCGAGCTTGGGCGACATGGCCGACTCGAGCGTGGGCTGCCACAGCGGGATGCGTGGCAGATCTTCGAAGGATTTCTCGATCAGCTGGAGGATGCGCGGACGATAGCCTGGGTCCGAGGTTTCCATGTCCAGGGTCTCCTCAACGAGCCGTTTGACCGTCGGATCGTCGTAATTCGAGGCATTGAAGAGAGCGCCCTTGATGTAGGACCAAAAGAAGTAGTAGCAGGGGGTGTTCAGCCAGCCACCGAAATTCTCTAGGAGGAAGGGGAGCTTTTTCTCGATCAACGCACGGGTGCGCCAGCTGGCACCGGGGATCTTGTCCAGCGTGACCTTGATGCCGATCCTGCCTAGACCCTCCTGCACCAGGAGCGCGGTCGGCTCGCACCAGTCGGCTTCACCGAGATCGTAGGAGAGGGGCACCTCGAAACCCTTGGAAAAGGCGCTCTTGGCCAGCAACGCGCGAGCCTGCTCAAGATCATTGCGATAGGGAAAAGGCTGCGGCCAGACCGGCTCGGTCGGCTTGGCAGATGATGCGCCCCACATCTTGACGCCTCGACCAAAGGCCGCCTGTTCAAAAATCTGTTCATAGGGCAGAGCCATCGCCACTGCCTTGCGAACATTGCTGTCCTTGAACGGCTGGAAGTCGTTGTTAAGACACAGGACATAGAGGCAGTTGTCGATCGGCGAACCAACCACCCGGACCTTCTTGTTGTCTGCCAGCTCCTTGGCGTCCTTGTTGGGAATCTGAAAGGACAGCTGAACATCGCCGCGCTCGATCAAAGCGCGGCGGGTTGCGAGGGACGGCACTTCCCGGACGATGATGCGTCGAATCGCGGGCCTGGGGCCGCCCACCCAATCGTCGTTTCTGACATACACGAGCTGCTGGCCAGCGTCCCAGCGCTCAACCTTGTAGGCCCCGCTACCCTGCGGAGTCTTGTGCAGGTACTCAGCAGCCCACGGATCCTGGGCGGTCGCGTTAGCGCTAGCCACCTTGGAATTGATGACCACAGCGACGGGAACGGTCAGGTTGGGAAGCGCGAGCTTCGAAGGATGATCCAGATCGATTCGGATGGTTCGGTCATCGAGCACGACGAACTGCTCGGGGCGCTTGAAGCCACCTGCGGCCATCTGCGTCTGGGGAAAGCCCCCCAGCGCGAGCGCGCGATCAAAGGACCACTTGACATCCTGGGCGGTCACCGGCGACCCGTCCCAGAAGCGCGCGTTGGCTTTAAGCGTGAACGTCATGCTCTTGCGATCGGCGGAGATCGTCCATTTTTCGGCGAGCTCGGGCACAACCTTTTCATAGTCATAGGCCAAGGAACCATCCGGGAGCTTCCGGGTTCCGAAGCTCACCAGGCGGTCGTATACGTTGACGGCGATCTGGTAGCTGGGTCGATTGGTCCCTGGGCGGTGGATGTCGAGGCTGTTGAAGGTGTAACCCACCACCGCAACCAGCGTGTCGGCTGATTGAGCGAAAGCGGGCGACTTCAGAAAAGGCAAGGTGGCGATGCCGAGGCTCGTGCCTGCAGCGGACTTCAGGATGTCACGACGGTTCATGGCTGAATCCTCATCGAAGAAATTGACGGGGAGCGGAGCGGCCTGATTAATTGCATACTTATTTGTATACAGACTTGTACGCAATACTTGTGCCATCACGACCGTTGAATCCGAGCCCCTCTGGCAGGCCCGCTGATCCTCAGGCCGCGAAACCGTCTTGACCGCAGACGGTGCGGAAAACGCACCATCTCGGAGCAGAATCTGCCCAACAATGTGATGTGAGTCCGCGGAACCCAGGGGCCCGGCGCTCGAACGGACCATGCCCCGCCCGCGCCTCAAGCCTCCTGAAAGGTCTTACGCTCAGACCGTCCCGTGCGGCAGAAGCACCTGCCGGATCACCGTGCCGGCATCGAGGCGGTCGAAGGCTTCGTTCAGGTGCTCGAAGAGAATGTGACCGCTGCGCAGCCGGTCCACTGGCAGACGGCCCTGCCGGAAAAGATCGACATAACGAGGCACATCCTGCTGCGGCACGCCACCGCCCATGAACGAACCGCGCAGTACCCGCTCCTCGCAAACCCAGGCCAGATGAGGAACCGGGAAAGTGGTCTCGGCACGTCCGACGCCTACCCCGATGACCTCTCCCCCGCGCACGGTGATCGCCTGCGCGGTCGCCATAGCGGCCGGATGTCCCGACACCTCGAAGGCATAGTCGACGCCCCCGTCGGTCAGTTCCAGCAGTTGCTGCACGAAGTCCGGCTCGCGCGCGTCAAGGCAGTGCGTCGCGCCACACGTGCGGGCGAGGTCGAACTTGCCGGGCAGCACATCGACCCCGATGATCATTGCCGCACCAGCCTCACGCGCCGCCATGACCGAGGTGAGTCCCACACCACCGAGCCCGATCACCGCCACCGAGCTCCCCGGGCGAACCTGCGCACTGTTGAATACGGCTCCCGCGCCGGTCACGATTGCACACCCGAAGAGCGCGGCAATATCCAGCGGCACGGCGGGATTGACCTTGATGAGAGACGCCGGCGTGGTGACTGAGTACTGCGCATACGCCGATACGCCGCTGTAGTGGTTAAGCCGTCCCCCACCGGGCAAACTCAAACGGCGGTAGCCCGTGCCGAGCAAGCCTTCGTTACGTGCACCCGTCACGACCTTGCAAAGCCCTGGGCGACCCGAGCGGCAGACCCTGCACCCACCGCAACCGGCGACCGCTGCCATCGCGACATGATCACCGGGCGCCAAGCCCGTCACGCCGGCACCGATGTCACGCACGACACCGGCCCCTTCGTGACCGCCGACCACTGGCAGCGGCCGCTTGCGCAGGCCCTCGAGCACCGAGAGATCCGAATGGCAGAGTCCCGCAGCGCGAATCTCGACCAGCACTTCGCCAGGGCCGGGGCCTTCGAGCTCGACCTCCTGAATCCGGAACGGCTGGCTGAGCGCAAAGGGCTTGGCACGACCCTGCTCGACCATCACGGCTGCGATCATGCGCATGGCTGAATCTTCCTCTTGTCGGTCAGCTGATCACGCCGGCCTCACGCAGGCGGACAAGCTCGTCGGGCGCAACACCCAGCCAGTTGCCAAACACGCTGTCATTGCACGCGCCCAAGGGAAGGCTCGGCTCGATCGCATGGCGCGGCAGGCCTTCGAAGATCAGCGGCGAATTCTGCAGCACCACTCGTCCGAGCTCAGGGTGCTCGACCCATTGGAGGCTGCCGCGGGCGTGCATATTCTCGTCAGCCATGACTTCGGCAAGCGTACGTACCGGCGCGCAGGGCACCTTGGCCTCCTGCATTAACTGGGCCACCTCGTACTTGGACAAAGTCCGGGTCCAGCTCTCCACCAGCGCATCGACCTCAGCGAAATGCTGCACGCGCGCCGTTCGCGACACGAAACGCGGATCATCCTTCAGCTCGCCCCGACCCATCACGTCAAGCACTGCGCGAAAATGATGATCGCCCGGGCAGTTCAGGACCACATAGCCGTCAGCCGTTGCGTAGGCGTTGTAGGGCGAAATGCCCAGCCCCCCGTGACGGTTGCCGGTGCGGGCGGGCGCAGCATCGCCGCGGGCATGCAGCATGCCGAGGTTGGACGCGAGCGAGGCATAGATCGCATCCTGCATCGACACCTCCACCACTCGGCCACGACCCGTGCGCTCGCGTTCGTACAAGGCGGTCATGACCGCTCCGTAGAGATGAATGCCCGCCATGAAATCGCAGATCGCCGGGCCGGCCTTGACAGGGGGCTGATCCGGCTGCCCGGTCGAGTCGATCACGCCGCACATGGCCTGCATCACCAGATCCATGGCCGGGTAGTCACGATAGGGACCGGACTTGCCGTATCCGGAGCTCGACCCATAGATGAGCCTTGGATTGATCTCGTGCAGAGCCGCTGCCCCAACGCCCAATCGGTCCATCACCCCAGGAGCAAAGTTCTCGATCAGGATATCAGCCCGCTCGACCATGGCGCGCAGGAGCTCAAGGCCGCGCTCGCTCTTAAGATTGAGCGTGACCGGCTCTTTGTTGGCATTAAGCATCGCAAAGGGCAGCGCCGCGCCACCCAGATCACCGCGACTACGCAGATGCTCGCCCTGGAAGGGCTCGATCTTGATGACCCGCGCTCCGGCCATCGCCATGAGAAAGGTCGCATACGGCCCGTTGTAGACATGCGAGAGGTCGAGGACCGTGACGCCCTCGAGCGGATAGCGTTGCGATTGCGGCTGGACCGGCGGGGTCATGCTGGCGGGCTCACCCATGGTCAGAACGTACCCATG
>CAZAVT010000062.1:0-2273 GCA_964488395.1 uncultured Burkholderiaceae bacterium
TCGTGTGCGAGTCGTGGACACTCCACGACGTGCACGAGCCTCAGTCGCCCAGGGCAACCAGGGCGATGTCGGGCTTCCAGGCGAGGATCGATGGAATCACCGCTGCGCCGCTCGAGCCTGCGTGACGCTTTTTCCAGGCGCGGGTTTCGCCAGCCTGATAGCGGCTCTGGAGCAGCCGGCCGACCGCGGCGATGATGTTGCCCGCGTTGACCTTGCTGTTATCAAGAAGCGCCACGCGCAAGCCCTTGAGCGAGGCGTGGCCTGGGGCCAGTGCAGGGCCGGCAGCGCGGGCAGGGGTTTCGACCCCCGGGTGCAGGACGATCATGGGAGGGTTTCTCCTCGAAGGGGTGGGCGGCTCGACATCGGTGATCTCTGACTGCCATCACTCGACGGTGAAATTTGCGTCCTTGGCGAGCTTGGCGTAACGGGCAGCTTCTTCGCGCATCCACCGAGTGAAGGCCTCGTGGCTCGCACTCGGGACGGCCTCGATGCTGCCGGCGGCAAAGGACCGGATGAGTTCGGGGTCCTTCAGCGACTCGACCACGGCCTGGTGCAGTCGCGCCAGGATCTCGGGCGGGGTCTTGACCGGTGCGGCGAGGCCGTTGAAGGTGTAGTCGATGAAGTCGTTGACGCCCGCCTCGGCCATGGTCGGCACATCGGGCAGACGAGCCACCCGCGTCTGCCCGGTGACGGCGATGCCGCGCAACTGCTTGCCCTCGATACGAGGCGCCGAGGTGCTGACCTGGTCGAACATAGTCGCGACCCGCCCGCCGATCATGTCAATCAGGGCGGGGCCATTGCCTTTGTAGGGCACCAGCGTGAATTTGACGCCGACATGGCGCATGAAGCGTTCGGCGGCGATATGTGCGACTGAACCGTGCCCGGCCGTGGCGAGTGTGAGGCCGCCCGGGTTGGCGCGCGCTGCGGCGATCAGATCCTCGAGGCTCCGATAGGGGCTCGCGGTGGGCACGATGATGATGTTGGGGACCTGAACCATCTGGCTCACCCCCGCGAAGTCGCGTGCCACGTCATAGCCCGCACTGGAAAGCACCGTCGGGGTCGAGAGAAAGGTGTTGGCCATGGCAAGCAGGGTGTAGCCGTCCGGCGCGGCCTGCGCCACGTAGCGACTGCCCAGCGAGCTGCTCGCGCCGGTGCGGTTTTCGACGATCACGGGCTGCTTGAGCCAGGTCGACATCCGCTCGCCGACCGCTCGGGTCACCGCATCGAGATTGCCGCCCGGGGCCACGGGCACGACGATCTTGATCGGTCGGGAAGGGAACCCATCAGGGACCTGCGCCCGTGCGCCCGAGCTCACCATCGACAGGATCAAAGAGGTGGCCAGCACGGCCACCTTGAAGGCTCCGCGCAGGTCCTGCAAGCGCTGTCCGCTGTTCATGGGAAGTCTCCTCGCATCCATTGGCGGGCACCGCTCTTTGGGCGATACCTCTTGGAATTTCGACAGTCCGAACCGAATTACGACAACGATGCTGCCCGTTCAGTGTGGCACTGCCAGCGCTGCGACTCAAGCCCCCCTTGATCGTTGACCCTGGTCGAGGGCCCATGCTAGCTTCGAGCACATCCGATAAGACCAGGCGGGCGGGGAGACGGCGATGCCACAGGGAGTTGTGCCAGGGGACCGGGGTAAGCGCCTCGTCATCCGCGTCATCGCAGCGTCGTTGGGCTGCTTGCTGAGCGCAGCCTCTGCGCCTTCGGCGCAGGCTGCCGATCCCTACCCTGGCAAGCCGGTTCGGCTGATCGTGCCCTTCGCGCCGGGGGGTGGCACCGATATCCTGGCCCGAGCGCTCGCCCCCCGCCTGGGCGCGGCGCTGGGCGGTACCGTCGTGGTCGAGAATCGCCCCGGTGCCGGCGGCAATCTGGGGGTCGAGCTCACCGCCAAGTCTGCGCCCGACGGCTACACCTTGGTCATGGTTTCCGCGAGCTTTGCGGTCAATGCGAGCTACCAGCCCCTGCGATTCGATCCAATCCGCGACCTCGCGCCTGTCGCACAGATCGCGACGGTTCCGCTGGTGCTGCTCGCGCGCGTCAACCTGCCGGTGCCGGATTTGCGTGCCCTGATCGACCTCGCCGCCCTGCGGCACAACTACCAACTGGCCCGCGAGGCCACCGGTGCCCGTGCGCTGGCCGTGATCAAGGCCGATGCCTATGGCCATGGCGCGGTGAGCTGTGCCGAGGCGCTGGCCGGTCTGGCCGATGGTTACGCGGTGGCCTGTATCGAGGAGGCGCTGGAGCTGCGCGCCGCGGGTGTGCAGGGG
>CAZAVT010000062.1:2283-13128 GCA_964488395.1 uncultured Burkholderiaceae bacterium
TCGACCTCGCCCGGCAACGTCCTGAGTCCCTCACCTACGCCTCGTCGGGCATTGGCTCCTCGCCTCATCTGGCGGGCGAATTGTTCGTCAGTGCCACCGCTACCCGCATGACCCATGTGCCCTACAAGGGCGGCGCACCGGCGCTCTCGGACCTCTTGGGCGGGCAGGTCGATTTGCTCTTTAGCACGGTCGTTCAAGGCCTGCCGTACATCCAGGCTGGCAAGGTCAAGCCACTTGCGGTGGCGAGTCTCACTCGTTCGAAGTCGCTGCCCGAGGTGCCCACCATCGACGAGCTCGGCGTCAACGGATTCGACGTGACCAACTGGTTCGGCGTGCTGGCTCCCGCGGGCGTGCCGCCCGCCCTGCTCGCGAGTCTCAACACCCACATCCGCGCCCAGCTCGATACCCCAGACTTGCGCAAGCGCCTGGAGAGCGAGGGCGCAGAGCCGCGCGGTTCGAGTCCCGAGGAGTTCGCGCGGCTGATCGAATCCGACATTCGCAAGTACACCCTCGCGGTCAAGGCGGCCGGCATCACGGCGCAGTGATGGGAGCTGCCCGTCAAGACGAGAGGAGCCGTGCCGGGTCGGGCGGGACCGGTCGAGGCCCCCTCGATGGCGTCGTCGTGATCGATCTTACCCGAGTGCTTTCCGGGCCCTACGCCACCATGCTGCTGGGCGATCTGGGTGCGACCGTGATCAAGATCGAGTCATCCGACAGCGGCGACACCACCCGCCACAGCGCGCCGTTTCGAGCTGGGCAGAGCCATTACTTTCTCGCCATCAATCGCAACAAGCACAGCGTCGCGCTCGATCTCACGACCGAGGAGGGACGTGAGCTGGTTCGCCGCCTCTGCGCAGGGGCTGACGTCCTGGTTGAAAATTTCCGACCGGGCGCCATGGCGGCGATGGGCTTGTCGATCGAGTCGCTGCAGCAGGCCAATCCCGGTCTGATCGCCTGCTCGATCTCGGGTTTCGGGCAGACAGGACCCTTGCGCGATCGGATCGCCTACGATGTGATCACCCAGGCGATGAGCGGCATTCTGAGCACCAATGGCGAGCCTGATGGCGAACCGATCCGCCTATCGATCCCGATCGGGGACCTGAGCGGTGGCCTGCTCGCCGTCATCGGTATCGTATCGGCGCTCTTTGCCCGCCAACGCGGCCAAGAGGCCCGTCGCATCGATCTGAGTCTGCACGACGGTCTGCTTTCGCAGCTCGGCTATCTCGCTACGCTCTACGATTTCACGGGTCGCTCGCCGCAGCGGATTGGTCGGCGGCATCACAGCGTTGTCCCCTACGGTAGTTTCAAGACTCGCGATGGCTGCCTCGCACTTGCGATCTTCACCACCAAATTCTGGGCTAAGTTCTGTCATGCGATCGGCCAGCCCGCCCTTGCGACCGATCCGCGCTTTCGCAGCACGGCCGAACGTATGCGCCATCGCGAGGCGCTCGAGGCAGTGGTCGAGGCTGCGCTCGCGGCCCATGACACGGCCTACTGGGCCGAGCTCTTCGAAGCGAGCGACGTACCGGCCAGTCCCATCCTGACGGTCGCCGAAGCCCTCGAGCATGGGCACACCGCCGCGCGTGGGATGTTCCCCACGATCACGCACCCGAGCTATGGTTCCGTGCGGGTGCCGGGGCCGCCGTTGCGGATGGGCGGTGAAGCGGTCGAACAACCCGCGCCACCACCGCTGCTTGGCGAGCATACGGTCGCGGTGCTGCGCGACCGTTTGGGGCTTGCCGAGGCTGAGATCGAGCGCTTACTGCAGGCTCGCGTGATTACCGAGCCGCAGCGTCCGGGCGAGTCAGCATGACGCCTGCCCTCGCTGGCCTTCGGGTGATCGATTTGACCCACTTTGTTGCCGGACCCTGGGCGACGACCATGCTGGCTGATTTTGGTGCTGATGTGATCAAGATCGAACGGCCCGAGGGTGGCGACGGCTCGCGTTCGCTCGATGATCGCTTCGGACCGTCGCTCAGTTCCTATTTCGTCGGCATGAATCGGGGCAAGCGCTCGGTGGTCCGCGATCTGGCCGATCCCGAGGCACGGTCGGTGTTGTCGCGCATGGTGCAAGAGGCCGATGTGCTGATTGCCAATTTCCGGCCCGGTGTGCTCGAACGACTGGGGCTCGGCCATGAGGCGCTCGCAGCGCGCAACCCTCGGCTCATCCACGTCAGCATTACGGCATTCGGTGAGACCGGCCCGCTCGCTGACAAGCCCGCCATGGACATCATCGTGCAGGCGATGGGTGGGGTCATGGGCCTGACCGGCGAGCCTGGCCTGATGCCCGTCAAGGTGGGCGCACCGATCGCCGATTTCGTCGGTGCCTATCTTGCGCTGTCGGCGATTCTGCTTGCGCTTCACGTACGCACGACCCAGGGTGTCGGGCAGAAGGTCAACATCAACATGATCGATGGTCAGGTGTCGATGCTCGCCAACTTCATGGCGGGTCATGCCTTGACCGGCCAGCCCGAAGGCCCCCAGGGCGGTGGTCATCCGCAGATCGTGCCCTATCAGGTCTTTGCGACGGCGGATGACCCGATCGTGGTGGGTTGCCTGACCCAAGGTTTCTGGCGATCGCTCTGCAAGGTCATCGGGCGGCCTGAGCTCATCGAGGATCCGCGATTTGCGACCAATGTGGAGCGCGTGCGGCATCGCGAGCTGCTGGTCCCACTCATCGCCGAGGTCTTTCGCACCGGCCGGGGTCATGACTGGATCGAGGCGCTTGAGGCCGAGGGCGTGCCCTGCGCGGTCGTCGCGCGAGTGAGCGAAGTCGTAGCGAGCGAACAGGTCCGCGGCAACGGCATGGTGCTTGAGATCGCGCACCCGATTGCCGGGCCGGTCCGCGTGGTTGGCAATCCCATCAAGTTGGCTGCCACGCCGGCCGTACTGGGTGATCCGGCACCGACGCTTGGTCAGCACACCCGTGAGGTCCTGGCCGAATTGGGCTACGACCCCCAGACGATTGAGAGGATGATGAAGGCGGTGCCGCAGCCTTCGATCGGCGCGCATCGCGGCTGACCATGACACTCAGGAGTAGATATGTCTGAATCCCCATCCGAAGCGGGTGCAGGCCAGTCGCCCGCCACGCTTGCCGCCGCGGGGAGTCCGTCTGGGCGAATCACCGACGAGGCACTCGCCGCGCTGCGCGCGCGCATCGGTCAGGTCTTCACCAGCTCGCACACGCCCTATCTGACCGAGACCAGTCGAGACGGGGTGAGGCACTGGGCTGAAGGCATCGGCGACATCAATCCGCTCTGGACCGACGAGTCTGTGGGGCAGGCGAGTCCCTGGGGCCGGCCGCTCAGCCCGCCGACGATCCTCTATGCCTTCGACAAGCTCGCGATCGGCTACCGCGGCGGCCTGCCCGGCGTGCATTCAATGTTCGGTGGCTCGGAGTGGCGCTGGTTGCGTCCCATCGGCTGGGGTGAGCGCATTGCTGCGACGGTCCGCTTTGTCGATCTGGTGGAGCGGCCCAGCCGTTTTGCGGGTCGATCCTTCCAGCAGATCTCTGAAATCACCTTTCGGACCGATGCGGGCGAGATCGTCGCCCAGGCACGTTCCTGGGGTTTCCGAACCGAGCGCAAGGCGGCTGCGGATCGCGGCAAATACCGCGAAGTCGAGGTGACCCGTTACAGCGCCGAGGAGATTCATGAGATCGCCCGGCGCTATGCCGCTGAAGAGGTCCGTGGGGCCCAGTTGCTCCATCTCGAAGACGTGCAGGCGGGGTTGGAACTTCCTCCGATCATTCGCGGCCCCTACACGGCGACCACGGCGGTCGCATTCGAGATGGGCTGGGGCGGGATCTTCGTGAAGTCACATGGCCTCGCGATGGAGTATTTCAGCCGTCATCCGAGCGCTGGCATTCTCAATCAGTACGGCATTCCCGAGCCGCCCGAGGCGGTTCATTGGGACGATGCGCTCGCCCGACGGGTTGGTGTGCCGGCGGCCTACGATTACGGGCCTGAGCGGATCGCCTGGATTGGCAGCCTTATCACCAACTGGATCGGCGATGCCGGCTTCATGGAGTGCCTCGATGTCCAGGTTCGCCGCCACAACATCATTGGCGATCTCACCACCTGTCGTGCACGCGTGGTGTCTGTCGAAGCGGGCCCGCAGGCAGGCGTGGAGTTGCAGGTTTCGGCCGAGAACCAGCGGGGCGAAGTGACCGCGACCGGACGTGCCCGGGTCCGGCTCGCCTCGCGCGCGCTCGGCCAACGCCGTCCGGTCACGCCGGCCGAAGAGCAGGCGGGAGCGGCCGGCTAAGGGGCGCGTACTGGTCCCTTGTACCGATGTCTTGTCCCGGTCCGCTAGGCGGTCTTTGGTTGATCGAGCAGACCCGTCAACCCACAATGCGCGCACTTTCGCAAATCAGGGGTCTGGCCCCGTCATTGAAGGAGATCGCGATGATCGCTCTTAAACGGATCTCACCGGCGCTCGCGCGCCTTTCAGCAGCCCTGGGCGCGGCGCTCGTTTTGATGATGGCCGGTCCGGTGCTGGCCCAGGCCGCCTGGCCAGAGCGGCCGGTCCGTCTGCTCGTGACCGTCGGCCCTGGTGGAGCGGCCGATACGCTCGCGCGTAACCTCGCCAACGGCTTTGCCCAGATCGGTCTCGCCCATCCGCTCGTTGTCGAGAATCGCCCGGGCGCTGGCGGCACCATTGCCGCCGGTACGGTGGCTCGTGAAAAGCCCGACGGTTACTCGCTCTTCCTGGCTGAGGTCGGACCCAATGCGGTCTCGCATACGCTTGCCAAGCTGCCTTATGACCCGCACACGGCATTCACGCCGATCGTGCATGTGGCCAACCTCCCCGCAATCGTGCTGGTGCGCTCGAACCTGCCCTACAAGACGCTCGACGAGTTCATCAATGCGGCCAAGCAGCAGCCGGGCAAGTTCAACTACGCTTCGGCGGGCCTGGGCAACTGGACGCACCTCTACATGGCCCACCTGAACAGCCGCGCGGGCATCGACCAGGTCAATATCGTCTACAAGTCCGGCGCCGAAATGCTCACCGCACTGCTGCGCGGCGACGCGGACACCGCGATCATCACCGTCTCGACCTCGCTCGCCCAGATCCGTGAGGGCAAGGTCCGCCCGCTCGCGGGTATTTCAGCGCGGCCGATGCGTCAATTACCCGAGGTCGCCTCGGTGGCCGCGTCGCTGCCCGGTTATGACGTCAGTGTCTGGCATGGTATCGTGGGTCCTGCAGGCATGGATCCAGCCTTGGTCGCTCGAGTCAATGCCGTGTTCAACCAGGTCCTGCAGGCTCCAGCGGTGCGTACCGCAATCACCGAAACGCAGTCAGCCGACATCATCGGCGGCACGCCCCAGCAGTTCGATGCCTTCATCAAGGACGAACTCAAGCGCTGGCCCGAGGTGGTACGGGCGGCTGGCATCAAGCCGGAGTGACGCGTTCAGACGCCGAACGAAAGCCCGCGTTCGGCGTCGGTGCCCGGCGGCAGGTCTGATTTCGGGTGAGACGAATCACTGGACTTGCCCCAATGACACCGCGCCGATACTTTGCGCTGCTCCTCCTTGCATCGGTGTCCGCGTGCGGCGGCGGTGGTAGCGGCTCCAACCCGAACCCGCCGCCGATCGTAGCGGCGAGTGCGTTTTCGACGCAGGCCGAAGCGCTGCCCGATCTCGAGCCGCTCTACGCGGGGTTTTGCCCCGCTTCGCCGGGTGGGCGATCGCTGCAGCATGTCGTACCGGCTGACCTCGACCGCGATGGTCGGAGTGACCTCGTCCTCTTCCTGTGGTGCAGTCCGGTGATGGCCGGAACCGATCACGCGGGCGTGACCCCGAGTCGGATCGTCGTCCTCATGCAGGATGCGCAAGGACGATTCACGGACCGGACTGCACAGATTTTCGGAGCGTCGGTCGTTGAGCCTGGCGGGGTCGGCGAGTACTACGAAAAGGGCGACTTCAACGGCGATGGCTACCCCGATATCGTCTGGTCGCTGCAGCGCGAGGACGGCCGGTCGATCAATCAACCGCCGCTGACCCAATACGCCCGCGATGTGGCGATGATGAGCCGCGGTGATGGCCGCTATCAGATGATCCCGTTGGGCGATCCGGCCTGGGGCGCAGGCTTTGTGCAGCTTGACAACAGCGCAGGAGCACGGGACCTGGTGGCGGTCTCCTACTCCCATCCGGCGCAGGGCTGGACCTATGCGCCCAGTGGGGGCTGGACGCGGGTCCCAGGATTCGATTGGGTAGGAGGGCAGGGCTCCGTCTTCTTTGGTCGCAGCGCCCCGGGTACGGCATCCTCTGTGGCCGTCAAGACCGTCCTCAACGCCCAGCAGGTCGGGCTTGAGCTCTTTCTCGCGCAGGGCGGCGCATGGTCCAAGGTCGACACGCTCGCCTACCCGGCCTCGCAAGTTCAGAAGCTCTGCTGCAACAACCAACAGCCCACGCCCGCGACGATGACCCGGATCGACGGCAAGGATCTGATCGATCCCAGCTTCGGTTTCAGTTGCCTGATCCGGCGAACGCCGTCGAGCTCGCCAGAGATGCTGACTGTCTTCGAGGCGCAGGAGATCGTGGGCGGCTACACGGGCCAGGTCATCGACTACGCCCGTACGCCCTTGAGTCAGGTGTTTCAGATCATGGCGTTCAGTCCCTCTTCGACGCAACGCCTGATCCGCAACCCGCTGACCATTCGCAACGAGGTACAGGTGGATGTTAAGGCCAACCGCATGTCCTGCGCGGACGTCAATGGGGACGGCTACGACGATATCGTGCTCCATGTCAGCAAGAATGGGCAGACCCCGCTGGTCTATCTGAACGATCGCAGCGGCGCTTTCGATCGCCTCGCCGCGAGTGCCCTGCCCCCATCGCCGAACTACGGTGGTCAGGGCCTCAGCAACTACATCCTTGCCGATCTCGATGGCGATGGTGTAGAGGACCTGCTCTATTTTCCGATCGTGGGTACGGCCGGAGCCCGGATCAGCCTACAGTTACATCGCGGCTTGAGGAAGATCGATTCCTCTGACACCATGCGCTGAATCGCGCGGGTCTTGAACCTTGACCGTGGTAGCTGCTCGCGCATCAGGAGATATGGATGATCAGGATTCACGGCTTCGCGGTCAGCAACTACTACAACAAGGTCAAGCTCGCCCTTCTCGAGAAAGGTCTCGAATTCGAGGAAGTCGATAATCGCGCGACCAAGGACGAGGCGACGCTTGCGCTGAGCCCGCTCGGCAAGATTCCCTTCATCGAGACCGCTCAGGGGCCTCTGTGCGAGTCTCAGGTCATTATCGAGTACCTGGAGGATTTGCGCCCTGAGCCGGCACTGCTTCCGGCCGACGCCTGGCAGCGTGCGAAGCTGCGTGAGCTGGTCGCGTTCCTCGAAACCCATGTCGAGCTCACCGCCCGCCGGCTCTACGCTCAGGCGTTTTTCGGTGGCAAGGTAAGTGACGAGGTGATCGCGACCACCCGAGTCGATCTGGAGCGCGCGATCGCGGCCTTCAGCAAGCTCGCGCGGTTCGGTCCTTATCTCGCGGGGGAGCAATTCAGTTTTGCTGACTGTGCCGGGCTCGTGCATCTGCCGGTGGTGGCGCTTGCGACCCGAAACATCTACGGACAGGACCTCATGGCGGGCCTGCCGATTCGCGAGTATCTGCGCCTGCTCGGCGAACGCCCGGCCGTCCAGCGGGTCAACGCTGACCGCAAGGCGGCCCTGAGCCGCCCCGCCTGAACCAACCCCAGGGGCCCGAGACCTCCGCCCCTCAGACGGGGCCGCGGCTCAAGGCACTGGGCGACGACGCAAGATTCGGTGCGGCTCGTGCGGCAGAGAGCCAACGGGCGAGCGACGAGCGCAGCGCCGCTTTGCGCTCCGCAGTGGCCCAGCATGCTGAGATGCTGGCTTCTCCAATCCGTTCGAGCTTGGCCAGGTCCGGCTGGGGCAGGAATCGCTGGTACGCGTCGGCGAGATCGGTCCCGAACATCGCCGGGTCGTCGGTGGCGAGGCTCACCCCCAGGCCCGCGTCGAAGAGCCCTTCGATGGCAGCGAGTCGGCTCGCCTCGCGCTCACGGGTCGATGGCTTGGGACAGCAGGTGAAGCACGCGCCGTCGTCGCGCGCCCGCGCCACCAGCGCTGGGTCGGTCAAGAGGCGATAGCCGTGGTCAAAGCGTTCGCAGCCCAGCAGCTCTCGGCACAGCCGGTAATTGTCAGCGGGCGTCGGTGCGTAGTCCTCGCAGACGTGGGCAGTGCGCCTGAGGCCTGCCCGGCCGGCGCGATCGAAGACCTCGGCATAGAGCGGCGGCGGTCCGCGGTCCTCGGGGCCGTCCAGACCGATGCCCACGACCCGTTCGTGCGGCTCTGCGAGCACATCGTCGAGCACCTGTGAGGCGACCTCTGGCCCGAATTCCCGATCGATCGAAGGAATCAGCAACACGCTCACCCCAAAGTCCTGCTCGGCCGCCCGGGCGCCCGCGAGCAGGCCTTCGAGTTGGGTCCGGTAGGCGACACCAAAGGGTGCGTGATAGCTGGGATTGAAGAAGAACTCGACGTGCATGAGCCCGCTCGTCTGCTGGCCGCGTGCGACGTATTCGTAGAGTGCGCGTTCGAAGTGCCGGCTCGTGCGCATCGACTGCGCGGCGAGCCGAAAGACCTCGATGAAGTCGTAAAAGTTCCGATAGCGGTAGAGCTCATCGACCGGACGAGGCAGCGTTAGCCCGGATTCGTTGGCGAAGTCCGCCAGCGTACGAGCCTCGAGCGAGCCGACCAGATGCACATGCAATTCAACCTTCGGCACCTGGGCAAGGCTCGCGAGCCAGGCCGGTATCCCCGGCTCCGCGCCGGTGCTAGACTCGACGCCAGACTCCGGGGCAGGCGCCGAACGATCCTTGCCGCCCGCATCGGTTTGCAGGCCATCTCGATAGGACTCAATCATGCGTGGATTCATCCGTGGACTGTCGCGCGCCGCGCTGGCGGCTGGAACACTTCTGGTCAGCATGGGCGCGGTGCAGGCGCAAAACTATCCCAACCGGCCGATCTCGGTGATCGTACCCTACGCGGCGGGTGGCAACGTGGATGCGGTCGCCCGGTGGGTCGCGCCCGAGCTTGGCAAGCGCCTGGGCCAGAACATCGTGATCGAGAACGTCGCCGGAGCCGGTGGCGTGATCGGTACCGCGCGCGCCGCGCGTGCCGCGCCCGATGGTCATACGCTGCTCTTTTCGGTCGAGAGCACGATCGTGATCGCGAAGATGGTCTCGCCATCGGTCGTCAAATACGACGGCTTGAAGGACTTCATGCCGATTACCCTGGTGTCGAGCGCCCCGCTGGTGCTGGCCGGCCGTCCCGGGTTGCCTGCGAGCACCCTCGATGAGTTGATCCGCTTGCTGAAAAGCCAGCCCGGCAAGAGCAACTACGCAACCTCTGGCGTGGGCACGTCGCTGCACGTCGCGGGCGAGATGTTCAACCAGATTGCAGGCGTCGACATGGTGCATGTGCCCTACAAGGTCGGCGCCCAGATCGTCTCGGACCTGATGGGTAATCAAATCGATTTGGCCATGCTACCGATCCCGCTTGCGGGCGAGCAGATCAAGGCTGGCAAGGTCAAGGGCTTTGCGGTGACCGCCTCAGCCCGTTCGCCCGCGCTGCCTGACGTACCCAGCACCGCCGAGCACCCGGCGGCACGCGGGGTCGACGTGACCGTCTGGTTCGGATTCTTTGCCCCGGCCAAGACCGATGCTGCCATCGTTTCCCGCATTCACCGCGAACTTGCCGAGGTCCTGAAGGACCAGGGGCTGCGCGACAAGTTCGCCGTCATGGGTATGCAGACGCTGTCACTCGGGCCTGAGCCCTTCGCAGCCTTCCTTCAGGACGAAGAGCGCAAGTTCGGCGCCATCGTGCGCGCCCGCAATATCGTCGCTCAATGAGCGACGTGGGTAGGCTGAGGCAATGATCCCGGATGCGATCAGTGCCGCGACTCGCGAGCGGGCGATCGCGGCGGCCCAGGGACGCGAGCCGTTCGATCGGCTGCTGACCGGCGCGAAGGTCGTCGACGTGGCGACCCTTGAAGTGCGCGAGGCTGATGTAGGACTCGTCGGTGAGATGATCGCGAGTGTTCATCCGCACGGGCGCTTCAATCAAGCACGCGATCAGGTCGACCTGACTGGCCGATTCATTGCCCCTGGCCTCATCGACGGCCATGTGCACTTCGAGTCTTCGCATATGCTGCCCCACCACTATGCATCGGTGGTGGTGCCGCAGGGCACGACGACGATCTTCTGCGATCCCCATGAACTCGCCAACGTGCTGGGTCTGGAGGGCGTCCGGTATGCAGTGCAGGCGAGCCGCGGGCTGCCGCTGCGTTTCATCGTCCAGGCTTCTTCCTGCGTGCCGGCGGCACCAGGGCTCGAGCTTTCTGGCGCCGACTTCCAGTCGGGCGAGATCGCCGAGCTGTTGGCGCTGCCCGAAGTGGCGGGCCTCGCCGAGGTGATGGACATGCGTGCGGTCCTCGAGGCGAGTCCGCGCATGATGGGGATCCTAGCGGCCGCGCTCGCGAGCGGCAAGATCATCGAGGGGCACGCTCGCGGCCTCTCGGGCGAGCGCCTGCAGGCCTATGCGGCGGCCGGCATCAGCGCCGATCACGAGATCGTGTCGGGCGCCGATGCCCTTGAAAAGCTGCGTGCGGGGATGACGGTCGAGCTGCGGGGTTCCCACGACTACCTTCTGCCCGATGTTGTGGCTGCGATTCGCACCTTGCCGGTCGTGCCCACCAGCCTCACGGTCTGCACCGACGACGTATTTCCGGATCATCTGGTCGAGAAGGGCGGCATGATTGATGTGCTGCGCCGGCTGATTCGCTACGGTCTCGATCCGCTGCAGGCGATTCGA
>CAZAVT010000063.1:0-369 GCA_964488395.1 uncultured Burkholderiaceae bacterium
GCCCAGGGCGGGCAGACGTACAACGTCCCCAGCTTCCTCACCATCGACAAGTCCGCCCCGACCGTGACGGCCGTTCGCGCGCCGGCAGCGGGGGCTTTCGCCGTCGGACAGGCCCAGCGGGTCGTGGTCGAATTCAGCGAGGCTGTGAATGTGACCACTGGCACGGGCACCCCCACGGTCGCGCTCACGCTCAATCCAGGCACCGTTTCCGAGCGGGTCGTCACCGCGACCTACGATGCGGCCGCGTCGACGCCGACGGCCAAGGCCTTTGGCTTCACCGTACCCGACGGCTATCTCTACACTGCGCCCACCGTCTTCGGCGATCTGAAGACTGCCAATGGTACGGTTTATGTTCAGGCCTCTGGCGGC
>CAZAVT010000063.1:379-13098 GCA_964488395.1 uncultured Burkholderiaceae bacterium
GATGGTCGACGGCGTCAAGACGAGTGCGGGTTCCGGCCAAGTGCTTTACCAGACCCCTGGAGCGATGCAACTGGCTGGTATCGAGACCACCGGTGACGTGTCGATCATGGCGGGTCCGGTCACCGATGCCGGAGCGGCGCACACCAATGTGGTCGCTGACAAGTTGACCCTGGTGAGCAGCGGTGCCGTCGGGAGCGGGACCAATCCGATCGAGCTCTCCGTTGCGCGCCTCGCTGGTGTTGCGGGCTCGGGCGGGATGTTCCTGGCCGAGGCCAGTGCGCTGAGTCTGGATCAGACGGCGACCGTGAGCGTTTCCCAGGTTCTGGCCGATGGCAGCGTCAGTACGGTCAGCCAGGCGGGCCGCAGCGACCTCAGTTCCAGCGGTGCGTTGGTGCTGCAGACGGGCGGTGCGCTGACGACAACGGCGGCAGGTCGCCTGCTCGCTGCGGGTAACGTCCTGATCGACGTGACCGGTAACCTGTTGCTCGGTGACTCGGCGCAGCCGACCTCGGCGATCGCGGTATCCGCCGGGGATGTCAGCCTGAAGTCGAGTGGCGATCTTCAGTCGCGCGCTGCGATCGCCCTCACGGGCGCCGGTGCAAGCCTCGACGTTGTCGCAGGGGGCGCTGTCAGTCTCGGTGCGGCGGTGTCGACCAGTAACGGCGATATGCGGATCGAAGCCGGTCAGAATGCCGCCGCGGCATCGCGTCAACTGACGCTCAATGCCCTGTCCGCAGGCACCGGTTCGGTGGCACTGATTGCGGGTGGCAGCATCCTGGATGGCCAGGCCGCTGCCGCTGATGTCAGTGCGTCGGCCGTGCTGCTCAAAGCGGGTAACGCGATCGGGGCGGGTAGCGATGCGATCGATCTGAGCGTTCAGACCGTCGCAGCCGCCGCGGGAGCGGGTGGATTGTTCCTCCTCGACGCCAATGCCGTAGCCGTCGACCTCGTGACGGTCAACGTCGACCGGGTCGCCGCGAGTGCGGGGAGCTCGGTGGTAGGCGAGACGCTCGAGGCACTGACTGCGACGGGGGCTGGGGCGATTGTGCTGCAGACCACCCTGGGTGACCTGCAGGTCAGTTCCGGTACGGCTGGCGTGGACGGTGTGGTGGCGGCCAGTGGCAACGTGCTGCTGCAGGCGCTGAGCGGCTCAGTCAGGCTCGATGCACGCGTCAACGGTGGATCGGGCCAAGTGTCGGTGATCGCTTCCGGCGATGTGGTTCAGACGTCGAGTGCCATCGCGCAGGGTCGAGTCGATCGATTGTCGTTGGGCGCGGCTGGGGCCAATGGTGGAACGACAGCGGCCGATTCGACCGGCAATGCGCTCACGATCGATGCCCAACGGGGTGTGGCGGTCAGTTCCGCGATCGTCGAAGCGGGGCGTGTCCTGCAAGTGAGCACGGCGGCGGGTGCAGTGTTGGGTTCGGCGCAACTCGCAGCGGTGACCCTGAGTGGAACCGCCGATGCCAGCCGAATCAGCGGCAGTCCGAGCGTCACCGTAACCCTGACCGATTCGTCGTCCACTCCCAAGACAGTCACCATCAGCAATGTGGCTGTGGTTGACGGGGTCTGGACCGTTTCGGCCTACAACCTTGCCGCCGCCGGATTTGCCGACGGTCCGGTCAGTCTGACCGTGAGTGCAAATGGCGCGGCACCGCTGGTTCGTTCGGCCTTCCTCACGATCGATACGGTCGCGCCGAGGGTGGCTTCAGTCTCGGTCCCGGCCGCTGGCACCTACGTTTCCGGTCGGGTACTGACCTTCGTCGTGAGCCTCACCGAGCCCGTCACGCTGGATCGGACCAGCTCGACCCTCGAAGTGTCGATCAATGGTGGTGCGACGCCGGTGCAGGCACTGTACAACGCCGCTCAGTCCAATTCGACGGCCCTGGTTTACACCTACACCGTTCCGGCCTCGACGACGGTCACCGCTGCGGTGCCGACGGCGTTGGCGCTGAACGGGACCGTGCTCATTGATCGGGCCAGCCAGGCGATTGCGGCTGACGCTAACGGCAAGGTGCTCGTGCAGCTGGCGAGTGCCTCGAGCGGCGCCAATCGAGTCGTCCAGGCAGCTGGGACCCTGCAACTGGCGACGCCTGCAGGGCGCTCCATCACGGCGGCGCAGGCGAGTTCGGTGACGATTTCCGGCACCACCAGCCTCGCGCAGAACACCACACTCCTCGTGACCTTCACCGACTCGACCGGTGCAACCGTGAGCAGCACGGTCACCGTCGACAGCGCGCGCGAGTTCCGTCTGAACCCGGCGTTCAACCTGTCCACGCTCGCCTCGGGCGCGATCCGCCTGACCATCGCGAGCCAGGTCACCACCAACGGGGTCACGACCACGACCCCCCAGCTGGATCAAGCGGCTTATCTGACAATTGACCGTAGCGCGCCCCAGCTCACGGCGGTGCGTGCGCCGGCCGATGGGGCCTTCGCCCGCGGCGCCGCCCAAGACGTCGTGCTCGAGTTCTCGGAAGCCATCGAATTCACACAGCCCGATGGAGCGGCCTCGCCCACCTTGGCCCTGACGCTGAGCGCCGGGACAGCCCAGCAGCAGAGCGTGACGGCGGCCTACGTCGCTGCGGCATCGACGCCGACCAGCAAGGTCTTCCGATTCACACCTCCGACCGCGTACGCCAACCTGGTCACGACCGGCACCGCCACCATCGATGTCCAGGCGGGCGGAGACATCTCGATGGCCGATGGCGTGGTCAACAGCACGGGCAGTGGCAATGTGCGTCTGATCGCGGGCGGCAACCTGACCCTGTCGTCGGTCAAGACCGCCGGCGATGTCTTCATCCAGGCGGCGAGCATCGCCGATGGTGGGGATACCGATGTCGAGGTTCAGGCTGCGTCCCTGCGGCTGATCGCGACTGGTGGCGCCTCGAGTGGCCTTGGCGCTGCGGCCAACCCCCTGGAGCTCAGTGTCGATCGCTTGTCCGGCAGTGCGAACGCCTCGGGCAATCTGGGCATCTTCCTCGCTGAATCAAACGCGCTTACGATCGGTGCGACTGCAAACGTCGCGGTCAATCGGGTTGCGGCGAGCGGTCTAGCGGCCGCGTCCACCGCGACGGGCGGAAACGACCTGATGACGGCCGGCGCGCTGGTTCTCACGGCAGCGGGCAGCGTGACCACTGAATCGACTGGTACGATCGCCGCCGGCGGCAATGTTCGCCTGGCAGCGACTGGCAGCGCCAGTGACCTGACCCTGGGTGCGGCACTGACGAGCACCACCGGCCATATCAGCCTCAGCGCAGGTGACGAGTTGAGCCTGGGTGCAGAAGTCCGGGCGCAGGGCGCAGGTCGCACGCTGGAGGTGCTGGCGGGTACTGCAGTGACGATGACAACGGGTGGCGTGCTGCGCACCGCCGACGCTGACCTGCTCATCGACGCCGGTTCGAGCGCCAGCCTGCAGCGCGTGCAGATCGACAGTGCCACTCAGGGAACGGTAGCGATCCGCACCGGGACTGGCGCGGTCACCGTCGCCTCGGGCGCGCCGGATGTCCAGGTGATCGCGCCTTCGCTGCGTATCGAGTCCGCCGGCAGCATCGGCATCGGTACGAGGCCGCTGGTCACCTCGGTCACGACGATCGCGGCGCGCGCCTCGACAGGTGGCCTTTTCGTGGGTGACTCCGACGCTCTGACCGTCGGCACGCTGGGCGTAGTCACTGTTCAGCGGGTTGATGCTCAGGCGGCTTCGGCGGCCTACACGCCGTCGGCGATGGCGGCACTCAGTGGGCTGACCGCGCTGGCCAATGGACCGATCGTGGCTCGTTCGAGCACCTCGATCACCGGCGTTGCCAGTGTTGCGGGACAGCTGCTGATCGATGCGCCAGTCTTCGCCGAGGGGACAGGTGCCGTGCGGTTGCGCGCCAACAATCGTGAATTGCGGGTCAATGCCTCGGTCGACGGTGGCACAGGCAACGTCTCACTGATGTCAAACGGCTCACAGACGTTCGGCAGCAACGGCGACGTCCGGACGGCTGGCGGTAGCGTGGATATCGATGCTGACGTCAGTGTTAGCAATTCGACCATCACCATGAACGGTGGAACCACCATCAACTCGGGGGGCGGCAATATCCGGGTGACCGCTCCCTCGACGATTGTCCTGGGAGTCCTCGACGCCCGCAGCAGCGGCGCCCAATCGACCTGGGGCTCCGTGTCGATCAATAGCTCGGCCGGTGCGATTCTCGATACGGCGCTCAGCTTTGCGCCGGTGGCCTACACGCAGACCGGTGTCACTGTGCTGGGAACCTCTGCCGCCGATACCCTGGCGGGTGGGGATGGGCCGTCCTACCTCCGTGGTTCAGAGCTGCGTGCTTCCGAGGAAGCCGTTCAGCGCGTGACGGATGCAGACGTCATGTTTGCCGGCTCGGCCACGGCGATATCGGGCGGCCTCTATGCCGAAAGCCAGGAAATTGCGATCGCTCCGACAGCGATGAATGCCGGCTTCGTTTCCACGTATGCGCCGTGGTCGACTCACTACCAGTCGGTCCTGAGCGGCGCCAACGTGCTCGAGGGCCGGGGAGGCGATGACATTCTGGTGGCGTCGAATCAGAAAGACGTTTTCCTCTACAAGACTTTCTCGAACGCCGCGCTCAATGGTGCGGCCGCTGAGGTCACCGCTGCCCGCTTCCTGGGCACCGACGTGGTCCAGAATTTCCGGGTGGGTGTGGACCGTATCGCGGTGGTCATGGACATCGGCGGCTCGGATTACACCTTCCTGGGCAGTCCAGATGCCGTCAGCATCTTCTCAACGGGTTCTCAGCAGGCGCTCCTCGCGAGCGCCAATGGCTGGACCTGGACGCCGAATATGGATGGCACCTCCGGCACCCTCAGTTTCAATGCGAGCGCCGGTGGATTGGCAAGCCTCAACGCGGGGGGCGGGACCAAGGGTAATTTCTCGATTCAGTTTGCAGGCCTGCAGGGCGCTTCTGCCAGCAGCCTGACGGCGGATGATTTCTTCCCGGCCGCGAGCAGTGTTAATGCGGTTGCCGGCCTCACGGTCAGCGCGGCAGGGGCCACGACCGCCGTGAGCCAGGTTCAGAGCCAGGTGGCTGCCGGTGATGGTGCGGCTTACGTCCAAGGCTATACGGCGTTGGCAGGACAATTGGGTAGCGCTGCGGCCGACACCTTGGTTGGCGGAGCCGGAGCTGTCTATCTCAGGGGATCAAATCTCACCATCACTCAGGAGGCGCAGACGCGTGCCTCCGACGCCGATGTGATGTTTGCGGGCGCGGTGAGCACCTTGAACCTCTCAACCAGTGTCTACGCCGAGAGCGCCAAGGCCCCGATCGTCTCCGATGAGTTGAACGTCGACTTCACCAACGCTTATCCGGCCTGGTCGGCGCATCACCGCGCGCTTTTGCAGGGCGGCAACGTGATTGAGGGACGAGGCGGCAGTGACAAGCTGGTCGCGTCGAGCGAAAAGGACACCTTCTTCTACGAGACCCTCTCTTCGGCCACGCTGGTTGCCTCGGCAGCCGACGTGACCGCGGCCAACTACCTTGGCACCGACGTGATTCACAACTTCCGTGTCGGCGTCGATCAGATCGCGGTCGTGATGGGCATTGGCAGCAACCAGTACACCTTTGTGGGTAGTGCGGCGGCTGCGACCGTGTTTACGAGCGGGATTCAGCAGGCCGTGCTGGCCTCGGCTCATGGCTGGACCTGGGTGACGGATTCGGCGAACTCGGGCACGCTGAGTTTCAATCCGGCCGGCGGGGGTCTTTCCTCGCTCAACCCGGGTGTGGCAACGAAGGGCGTTTTCTCGATTCGCCTAGTCGGCCTCCAGGGCACCGTGCCGGCCTCGGGTTCCCCCGATGCCTTCTTTATGGGAGCCCGTTTCACCGGGACGACCAACCCGTCGCTGGCGGTTGCGCGCACCAACAGCACGGACACGATCTTTGCCGGAGCGGTGTCTGCACTGGACACGGGTACCAAGATCTTTGCTGAGAGCCTCAAGGCTCAGATCGATCCAGGCGCCATCAACGCAGGCTTCCTGAGCAGCTATGGCAGCTTTGCGACGAATTACCGCCCCTTGCTTCAGGGCTCGAGCATCATCGAGGGTCGGGCTGGCAACGACATCCTGGTTGCTTCGAACCAGAGGGACGTGTTCTTCTACCCGACCCGTTCGAATACCGACCTAAACGCCGCAGCGGCCGACGTCACGGCGAGTGCGCTGCTGGGGACCGATGCGATCCACAATTTCCGCATCGGTGTCGATCGGATCGCGTCGGTCATCGACACGGCCAGCACCGACTACACCTTCCTGGGCAGCGTCGCTGCCGTCAACGCCTTCTCAACCGGTTCCCAGCAGGGTCTGCTCGCCAGCGCGAGCGGCTGGACCTGGACCCCCAATGCCGACGGTACGTCGGGGACCTTGAGCTTCAAGGCGGATGCGAGCGGGCTGGCGTCGGTCAACCCTGGCATTGGTACCAAGGGTAACTTCTCCATCCAGTTCCTGGCCTTGCAGGGCGCACCCGCACGGCAGGTTACCGTCGACGACTTCTTCATCGGCGCGTCCGATGCAGGCGTCAACATCTATGCCAATGCTTTGCGACTCAATGCAGCGGCTGGCGCGTCTTCGATTGGCGAGGCGGGTAATCACCTCGAAGTCGATGCGGCGCGTTTGGCGGCCGACGCAGGCACGGGGGGGGCCTACCTGACGGAGTCCAATGACCTCGAGATCGGTCAGGTGGCCAAGATCGCGGTTCAACGAATCAAGTCCGATGCCAGTGCCTCCGACACGATCGAAGACGCAGCGGTGCTTGAGGACTTGAATTCGGATACCGCGCTCGTCATGCGCACGGTGGCCGGTTCGCTCACGACGCTCGCGACGACTGGCGACATCATGGCGAGCGGACAGGTTCTGATCGCGGCGGGCGGGAGCACCAGCGACTTGACCCTGGGCGGCAGCGTCGCGGTCGCAGGTGGGGGAAGCCTCAGTCTCGACGTGGGTCGCAGCATTCTTCAGAGCGCGCACATCACCCTGTCCGGCACGGTGTCTTCGGTGCCTGGAACGATCGATGCCGTGGCCGGGGGCTCCATCCTGATGGCTGCCGGTACGGTCACCCAGTCGGCCGGCGGCAATATTCGGCTGGCCGCCGAAACGGTCACTACTTCTCTTGATGCCGACGGCCGTACGGTGTCGACCGCTGCTGCAGTGGCGGCAAACCTCGTGTCGGTGACGGACATCCGTGCAGGCGCGGGCTCGGTCAGCATCAAGGCCGGCTACGTGTTGGATGCCGTCCTCGATCCCTCGGGCGACTTCACTCAGGATGTCGACATCGCGGCGCAGTCCCTGCGCATCGAGGCGAGCAACGGCGTTGGCGCGAACGCGGCGGGCCAGGTCAATGCCCTGGATACGCAGGTGGCGAACGTCGCCATCCTGAGCGGCAGCGGTGGCCTCTTCGTCCAGGATGTCGACGCGCTCACCGTCACCGGCCTCGGCGCGCTGACTGTCAACCGGGTCCGTGTCGATGCAAGCGTCGGCGGATCGCAGCGCACGGATGCCGCGCTTGAGGATCTCGTGACGTCCGGCGATGGTTCGGTTTCGGTGGCCGCCACGGTGCTGACCGTTGCGCCAGGCGCCGCTGATTCTCGGGCGGTGTTCTCGGCAGGAGCGGGCGTTGTCAGGCTCGAGTCGCGTTCGGGCGACCTCGACATTCAGGGCCGCGTCGACGGCGCGTCGGGTCACATCAGCCTGATCGCCTCTCGAGATGTCCGACTGGCGGCGCTCTCTGACATTGTCATGACTAGCGGTGCTGGTGTCGAGATCGCGGCGGGTCGTGACATCCTCATGATGGCCACGTCCTCCGCCGAGGCGAGTATCACGGTCGGCGCTTCGACCACGTCGACCGGTCAGACGGTTGCGGTCACCCAGGTGCAGAACCAGGTCGCCGCCGGCGAGGGCGCCGCCTACGTTCAGGGTTACACCAGTGTTGCGGCGCAGGTCGGGACGGCGGCAGCCGACACCCTCCTGGGCGGTAATGTCGCGGCTTATCTGCGCGGCTCGACGCTCACGGCCTCCCAGGAGGCGCTGACCCGATCGACCGATGCCGACCTGATGTTTGGGGGTGCCGCGAGCACGCTCAACAGTACGACCAATGTCTACGCTGAGAGCGTGAAGTCGGCGATCGTCTCGACCGAACTCAACGACGAGTTTGCGACGACCTACTCACCCTGGTCGTCCAACTACCGCGCGCTCCTGCAGGGCGGTAACGTGATCGAGGGGCGTGGCGGCAACGACACGCTGGTCGCTTCGGGTCAGAAAGACACCTTCCTCTACAAGACCTTCTCGTCGGCTGCGCTCAACGGCGCCGATCCCAATGTCACCGCCGCTAATTTCCTCGGTACTGACACGATCCACAGTTTCCGAATGGGTGTGGACCAGATCGCCGTGATCATGGATATCGGCGGCTCTGACTACACCTTCGTGGGCAGTGCGGCGGCGGCCTCGGCGTTCTCAAGCGGTAGCCAGCAGGCCATTCTGGCCAGTGCGAATGGCTGGAGCTGGACGCTCGACAGCGGGTCGGGGGCGACCTCCGGCACACTGAGCTTCAACCCGGCGGGTGGTGGTCTCGCCACCTTGAACCCAGGCTCGGCGACCAAGGGCGTGTTCTCGATTCGCCTTGTCGGTATTCAGGGCGCGGTGCCGGCGACCGGTGCACCCAATGCTTTCTTCCTCGGTGGAAGCTTCACCGGCCAGAGCAATCCTTCTCAGTCCGTCAGCCGCTCCAGCGGAGCGGATGTGATTTTCGCGGGCGCTGAGTCGACCCTCGATTCCGGTACTCAGGTATACGCCGAGAGCTGGAAATCGCCGGTCGCGTCCGGGACGATCAACTCGGGCTTCCTGAGCGCTCACGGTTCCTTCGCCAGCACCTATCGACCGCTCCTTCAGGGCGGCAACATCGTCGAGGGTCGAGGCGGCGATGATGTCCTGGTTGCGTCGAACCAAAAAGACACCTTCCTCTACAAAACTCTGTCGAGTCAGGCGCTGAGCGCGGCCGGAACGTCGCAGTCGGCGACCAATCTGGTCGGTCAGGATGTGATCCATCGCTTCCGGGTGGGTGTTGACCAGATCGCCGCCTATCTTGACATCGGTTCCGACACCTACAGTTTCGTCGGTAGTGCCGCCGCTGCCGCCGCCTTCAGCTCGGGTTCCCAGAAGGCGGTGCTTGCAAGTGCCAACGGTTGGACCTGGACCCGCGATGCCGGTGGAACCTCGGGTACCTTGAGCTTCGTTCCCAACGGCGGTGGCCTCTCCACGGTCAATGCAACCAGCAATGTGGCCCAGGGTCAGTTCAGCATTCGCCTGGTGGGTTTGCAGGGTACGGTGCCCGCAAGCGGCTCGGCTGACGCGTTCTTCCCAGGTGCACAAGGAATTCTCGATAACGGTGCCCGCGTTGTTCTCGAGGCCGTCAACAACATCAGCCTCACGACGATCAATGCGCCTTCGGCACGCGTGGCTGTCATCGCGCAGCAGGGCAGCATCAGCGACGTCCAGCAGGTCGCCTCCGGCTCTGAGTCGACCGCAAACCTGATTGCAGATTCGCTCTTGCTCTCGGCGTCGCGGGATCGGGCGAACGACCTCGGCGCCGTGGGTAGTGGCAGCAATGCCATCGAGCTGAACGTGGGTCGTCTCGCCGCGCGTGCGGCCGAGGCAGGTCTCTTCCTGACGAACAGCGGTGCGCTGACGGTCGCTGATGTCGGCGTTACCGTCCGCCGGGTGGCTGCCGACGGCTCCTTTGACTCCTTGCGCAGCTTTGCGGGCAGTGATTTGACGACCACTGACACCGCGACCGGTGCAGGCAGTGCGATTGTGCTGGTGTCCGGTGGCGCGATCGATCTGCTCGAAGGGACGGCGGTGAGCGGGTCGGCGGATGGCACGATCAGCGCTGCGGGCGGGCATGTGCTCATTCAGTCCAGCAATGCCATGACCGTGGGGGCTGCGATTTCGACGCAGGGTGGGGATTTGAGCCTGGTCGCCACTGGGATCGAACTCAGGGCTGGGGTCAATGTCAGCACGTCGGGTGGCTCGGCGGAATTGCGGGCCAGCAATGGGGCGCTGACGATGGCGAGCAATGCGTCGGTGGTCAGTACGGGCGGAAACATCCGCCTCGACGCGACTGGCGCGATTGCGCTGGGCCTGCTCGATGCCCGCGCTACAACACCCACGGCCTGGGGCAGTGTCTCGGTGCGGTCTTCTGGTGGCGCCATCAGCGATGCGGCGACCGCCGGCGATACGGGTGTCAATCTCTATGCGCTGAACGCTCGCTTGAGCGCTGCAGCGAGCATCGGCTCGGCCGTCAATCACATCGAGACCGAGGTCAGCACCTTGAGTGCGCTGGCCGCGGCCGGCTCGATTTTCCTGACAGAGACGAGCGCTGTGGCGATCGACACGGTCGCCGACGTTCGCGTCCGCCAAGTGGCTGCAAGCGGCCTGAGCACCCTCTCTGCCGCGGGTGATGCCCAGTCCGATCTCAGGACCCAGGGTGCCAATGGCAATGTCGTATTGGTGGCGGGCGGCACAGTGACCTTGAACAATGGCAGTGCGCCTGGATCGACCAGTTCGACGCCAGATGACTCTGCTGTGGCGGCCAGTGGCAGCGGCAACATCCTGATTCAGGCGAACGGCGCGACCTCGGACCTGGTGATTGGTGCGGATATCAGCAGTGCAACGGGGCATGTCACCCTGATTGCAGGACGCTCGGTGTCGATGGCTGCGGGCGTCGATCTGACCACGTCCAGCCAAGGCATCAACCAGGGTACTCTGACGGTCGATGCCCGGGCTGGCACGTTGACGATGAACGGCGCCTCCCGGGTTGAGGCGACGAGCTCGAGCGTGCGGCTGCACGCCGCCCTCGGAGTTGAGCTCGGGAACGTCGTCGGCACCAACGTCAGCGTGGTGTCGGATGACGCAAGCATCTTGAACGCATTGGGCAGTACGCTGAACGTCAACGCCAGCGCGCTCCGCTTGAATGCGAAGCTCGCGGTCGGTGCGAGCTCACGGCATCTCACGACGTCAGTATCGACCGTCTCTGCGAACGCGCAGAGCGGTGGCCTTTACCTGACCGAGACGGATGCGATCATCGTCAGCTCGACGGTGGTCAGCACTCGCGAGCTTGCCGCAGATGCGACCTCAACGCTCGTGACCGATGCTGCCCAGAGTGGCTTGAGCAGCGCGGCGGATCTCGTCCTCCAGACCTTGGACGGGACCTTACAGACCGATGTCGGCTCTGGCACCGTGACGGCGGTGGGTAACATCCTCCTGGCGGCCAACGAGATCCTGTACCCGAGCGGTGCAACGGTGAATGGTGTGGTGTTGACCGCGAATCAGGCCGATGGCGACAAGACAGCCGACCTCTGGCTGCAGGCTGCGGTGACCAGCAGCGGCGGCAATATCAGCCTTCTTTCACAGGACAACGTGCGGCAAGCAAATGCAGCCGCCGATGTGGTCGCCTTGGCCGCATCGAAGACCATTGATGTACTGGCTGGTACAGCCATCATCATGGCCGATGGCGCCCTGACCGACAGCAATGATGGTGATATTCGCTACCACGCCCAGGGTGGTGATCTGACGATCGGCGAGATCGATGCGGGGGCTGGCCGTGTGTCTATGGTGGTGTCTGGCTCGGTGGTGGACCTGTCCACTGATGCCAGTGCGATGGACATCACGGCATCGGCGCTGAGGATGGTGGCGGGCACGGCGATTGGGCAGGCGGCCAACCACCTGGAGACGACGGTGGGGACGCTGACGGCGCGGGCGGCCAACGGCGGGATCTGGGTGCTGGAGGCGGATGCGCTGACCATCAGTGACGTGACGGTGACTGTGAACCGGGTCAAGAGCGATGGCACGGTGACGTCGTCGACGGTGAGCGATGCGGTGCAGTCGGATGTGCTGACGACGGGCGGCAATGGTTCGATCGTGATCCGTACGACGGCGGGTGATCTGACGCTGAACAATGGGACGGCACCTGGAGCGTCGAGCGATGACGTGTCGATCAGCGCGAACGGCAGCGGCAATGTGCTGCTGCAGGCGCTGGGATCGGGCACGGATATCTTGGTGAACGCGGATGTGGTGAGCGGGACGGGACACGTGAGCGTGCTGGCGGCGCGTGATGTGAGCCTGACGGGCACGGCGGATCTGCGCACGGTGGGTGGCAGTTTCGACGTGGTGGCCGGGACAGGCTCGATCACGCAGAGTGCGACGAGCGTGTTGTCGAGCACGGGAGCGACGGCACAGGCGAGGCTGCTGGCGGCGCAGAACGTGACGGTGGGCGATATCGACCTGGCCCTGGGCAAGGTGAGCATCACGGCGACGGCGGGAAGCGTGCTGGATGCCGATGGGCTGGTGAGTGGCAGCAATGATGCGGATCAGGACATCACGGCATCGGCGCTGAGGATGGTGGCGGGCACGGCGATTGGGCAGGCGGCCAACCACCTGGAGACGACGGTTGCGACGCTGAGTGCTATCGCTCTGACAGGTTCGATCTATGTGACCGAAGCGGACGGCGTTACCGTCGATGATGTGGCAGTGACGGTCAATCGCGTCCTCGGCGATGGAACGGTGACGTTGTCGGCGGTGCTGGATGCGGCGCAGAGCGATCTGACGACGGGATCGAACGGGCACATCGTGCTGGTGTCGACGCTGGGCGACGTGGTGCTGAACGAAGGCACGGCGAGCGGGGCGGATCAGTCGGTGAGCGCGAACGGCA
>CAZAVT010000064.1:0-1165 GCA_964488395.1 uncultured Burkholderiaceae bacterium
GAAGTGGTTGTCGATCCCCTCCTCGAGCTCGTGCAGCACCGCCATGCGTAGGGCTGCGGCAAGTTGAATCCTGAGCTCGTGGACAGGGTCGGGACGGGCTGCTGACTGAAGGGCATGAACCGACATCGGAGGGGCTCCCCTGGTGGCACTCCCATGAGCTTACCTCGTCCGGAAGATCGGGCCGATGAGCCCGGACACGGTTTATTCTCTCGGCTGGGCGGCAGGAGGCCGCGGGGGCGTCACATGGACGGCAGCGACTTGATCCGGGGCTTGGGCGATCTGCTGGGCATCGAGGGGCTCGACCTCGATCCCCAGGGCGGCCTGGGACTCGACCTCCCTCAGGACCTCAGCCTGGGCTTGCGGATCGACCCTGCCGCGCCGGAATCGCTCCTGGTGTTCACCGTGCTCGAACCCGTGGACGCACTCACGACCGACGCAGCGCGGGCGTTGCTCGAGCGCAGCCTCCTGGGCGATCAAACGGGCGGCGCCTGCCTGTCGCTCGGCAAGGACCCGGAAGGGCGCGATTGCCTGGTGCTTTGGCGAGTCTTTCCGGTCGACCTCCTCGACCCCTCGACACTTGCCCGCGAACTGGACCGCTTCGCCCGGGCCGCCCTGAGCCTGCGCCAGGAGCGGGCGCTGTCCGGAGACGTGAGCGCCAAGACGCCTGGGGTCGGGGTCGGGCTCGACCAGGCCCACCGAGCCGTGTTGCTGGGCCTGCGAGCCTGACGGGATCGATCATGGCATCAGACCCTTCGCTTTCATCCTCCCAGGCGCTGGCAGAGCAATCGCTCGCCCTGGGGATCGAGGAGCGGCCCGCGCTGGGCGCCGAGGCGCTGGCAGCGCTGCGCGAGGAGGCGCCCGGTCTGCATGCGTCACTCGCGATCGAGCAAACCGTCGATGACTTGTGGAGCTGGGCTGCCAGACTCGCCACGGACGACCGCGAGGCGGTGCTCTGCGGCCAGACAGGCTATGGCATCCAGTCACGCTTCTGGATCCTTTACTGGCGGCGCGGGCCGCTGCTGCTTCTCGCCCGGGTGGCCTTTAGTGCCCTCGAGGATGCGCACTGGGCCGCCCGCAGCGCAAGCGGTATGGTTAAGCTCGCGAACGAACTGGTTCGTTCAGCCGAGCATCGCCTCGCGGCAGGCGAATGGCCGACCGGACGGCT
>CAZAVT010000064.1:1175-13035 GCA_964488395.1 uncultured Burkholderiaceae bacterium
CCTGGGCCAGCAAGGCTGGTGTTGGGTGGACGCCGAGTCGCTCGCGCGGAACCGCGAGGCGCGGTTGGACACCCGGCTGGGTCTGGCCGGGGCCTTCGAGGCGATGAGCCGCCTGCCGGAATCAAACGAATCCGCGAATGTCGGCGAGCCTCGCCGGAACAACCGATGAGCGGCTCATTGCCGATCCAGCGGGGGCTGGGCGGACTGCTCCCCTCGCAGGCGGGCTTGCAAGGTGTGCACGGGCAGACTGAACCCTTGCAAGGCCCGGGTGATTCGCGACCAGCGCCGCCCAAGGCCGACGCCGGTGCCCTGCCTGCCAGCCTCCGGGGCGCGGCGCAGGGCACCGGACCCCGGCTTCAGCGATATGGCTGGGCCGAGGGCCTGAAGATCGAGGCGCGGTCCGGGCAATCTGACAATCTGCTGCGCGAGGCACGCGCCGGAACGCTGAAGCCCCTGCCGCTCGGGAAGTCGTTCGTCGACTTCGCCCGGAACAAGGTAGCCCGTGAGGACATCCGCCTTGGATCGCTCACGATCTGGCGGCGCGATGGCCGCTACAAGACGGTGCTACGGCAGGCGGAGGAACTGGGGAGGCTCTATGAGGCCAAGCCCGGCACGAGTGCAGCTGAGCGCCGAAGCCAACTCCAGACGCTCAGGGCCGCCCTCGCGGACTTTGATCAGGCCGTTCGAAGCTACCAGCAGCGCGCCTCGCCGATCCGACGCGACCTCATGGCGGAGCTGTCCGACCGCACCCGGATCGAGATCGGCATGCTCGACCGGATCGAGGCGGATCTGGCCTCGGGCCACCAGACACTTGCCGCGCCGGTCGGGCGCGACCATGTCAGCCAGCTGCTGGACTACAGCCGGGCCGGACTCGCGCCCGACGACGCGCTGAGCGCTCGCCAGCTAGGGATCGACGAAAAAACGGCCGCGAGCGCCCTGCAGCACGACCGGGCGGTCGCAAAACAACTCCCCCTGTCGACCCTGGCGCTCCTGATCCGCCACCACGATCCGCGTTCCCTCTACAGCGAGGCCCGAAACGAGTTCCAGAGGGCCGACGACATTGAAGCCTTGACGAAACTTCATGTCGCCGGCTGGTCCGACCAGGATATCGATCAGGCGCTCACCCTTTGCCTGACGCTCGAACAACTGGCAGACAGGCCCCGTGACCCGGTCTTGAGGGCTTCGATCGCGCCGAGATGGGCCGCATTGCAGGCGCTGGCCGAGGCTCAGTCGCCAGGGCAGGACCTGCTCGGTTGGTATCCCGAGGAGCGGGTGGAGCTGATCAAGACAGCAGAGACCTATCGTACGGCGCACGTCCCGCCGGAGTGGCTGGGCCCGGCCTGGGTCGCTGGCCTTCGCCCTGACGAGGTCCGCAGCCTGATTGACACGGGACTCGCCAACCGCTCCTTCACGGCGGCCGTGGCAGCACCTATCCCACCGTCCGACCTGCTGGCGATGGCGCACAACGGCCCGCCGGTCGAGGAGATCGCGGCCCTGATGAGGCTGCGTGGCGAGAGCCTGGAGGCGGCGCGTCAGGATCATGCGAGCCTGCCCGACGACGCTGCCCTCGGCTGGCTGCGCAGGCAACCGGAATCGGGCCGATCGCTCAGTCGGGCCGAGGCCTGGGCCCTCCAGGCCGCCGGCTTGCCCGAGGGCTCCTTGCCGATGGAGGATCTGGTCGGGCTGGTCGACCTGGGGGTCTCGGCTGCCGGGATTGCAGCACTCGGACAGTCCCCGCCCGAGCCCGCGCGGCTTGGCGCGATGCTGGCGCTCGCGGGCAAGGACGGCCCCGCGTTTTCCCGGGCCGAGGCGTTGCTGCTCGCCGGGGCCGGCTGGCCGGCCGATGCCCAGACACTCGCGGTGTTCGGGGCCCGGTACGACAACGGCCGGGCGATCGTACCCATCCATGAAGCGACCGTCCTGCGCGATCTCGGCCGCTTCGCGCAGGAGGGCTCCGCAGCCCTTCTCGGTTCCGGTCAGTTCAACAAGGTCTACGGATTGACCCTGGTCGAGCCCGGCTCGCCAGTGCAGCGTCCGGCAGTCTTCAAGCCCCTGCAGCGCGTGAATGACGATGACAGACTGCCGTCCGCGGTGCCCAAAGTCGGGATCTCGCGCAACGCTCCCCGCTATGAGCTGCGCAATCTCGCCCATTCACAACTCGACCGCCTGCTTGGCTTTGACGTGGTGCCGCACTGCGAGCTCGGGGTAGTAGATGGTCAGGCGGGTCTGCTAATGGCGCGGGCCGAGGGGCAGACCGCCGCACGGGTCGGCAAGTGGGACCCGCCTGTTGACATCACCGACTCGGATCTGGGTTTTCAGCTGGTCCTCCTGCTACGCCAGGGGAACGATCCCAAAACCATCGAGGCTTACGCTGCACACAAGCGGGTCGAAATCAAGATCGAGGGCCCGACGGACGATCCGACGATCCTGCTCACCAAAGGCCTCTACGCGCCGCGCATCGATCCCTCGGACGCCGCCGCCCAGAAGTCGCTGATCGCTCTGCAATGGCTGCACGCGATCAGCGGTGCGACCGACGGTCACGACATGAACATCGTCCGCTCCGATGACGGTCATCGCTTCATGGGCATCGACAACGACATCGGCTTCGGGAGCAAGACCCGGCACCCGGATGACCTGAAAACCGATGGCGTATCGTACGTCCAGCCTTTTCATGGCAAGGGCCTGCCGCCGATCGCGGACCGCAGCCAATATCGGGCGATCATGGATCTGTCGCCCGAGCGTTTGCGCGCGGCCATCGGCAACCTGATCAGTCCCGCGGAATTTCAGGCCACCCTCGCCCGTCTGGAGGTTGTCCAGGCCCACCTCGACAGTCTGGAGCAGACCGGTCAGGTCATCGCTGACAACGCCTGGGACGATCAGAGCTTCCAGGCGATTCAGGAAGCGGCTGTCGAGAAGGGACAGCCCAGCTACCTCACCCGGTTGGTCAAGCGGCATCAACTCATCGGAGTCGATTCGCCATGAAGGACTACTACGCCGCCAGGGCCGCCGAATACGACCGCATCTATCAGAAGCCTGAACGCCAGGCCGACCTGCGCGCGATCGAGCGCTGGCTGCCCGAGGTCTTCGCCGGCCGGCGGCTGCTCGAGATCGCCTGCGGCACGGGCTATTGGACCCAGTGGCTGGCACCCGTCTGCCAAGCCGTCACCGGCCTGGACATCGCCGAGGAGACGATGGCGATTGCGCGCGCCCGGCCCCAACTCCACACGGTCCACTTTGTGACTGGCGATGCCTTCGATCTCCCCGAGTCGCTCGGGACCTTCGATGCCGCCTTCGCAGGCTTCTGGATCTCGCACCTCACCCACGCCCAGCGGCGACCCTTCTTCGAGGGCCTGCACCGGCGACTCGAGCCCGGCGCGATGGTGGCGATGCTCGACAACCGATTTGTTCCCGGTAGCAGCTCGCCGATCGCGCGCATCGACGATGACGGCAACAGCTGGCAACAGCGCACGCTCGATAATGGCCAGGTCTATGAGGTGCTGAAGAATTTCCCGGATCTGGGACAATTGCGGGCAGCGCTGGACGGCCTTGCGGTCGATCTCGAATGGGTCGAATGGCCCTATTACTGGGCGATCCGCTGGCGGGTCGCCGGGGGCTCCCGCGCCGCCTGAGCCGCCACTTGCCGGATCAGGCTCGCACACGCGTCCGGCGCGACGATCGGTAGCATGTGTCCCGCATCGATCAATTCCAGGTGCACGCCGGGCACCTGGCTTGCGAAGCCCTCGCCGTGCAAGTCTGCGGCCAGGATTCGATCCTGCCGACCGTAGAGCACACCGATGGGACCAGCCGGCCTGGACGCGAGCTCGGGATAGCGTTCGATCATCCGCTCGAGCGAGCTGGGAAGCGCTGCTAGATCCCGAGCCGCTGCGAGAAAATGCCCAGGCCGCAATGACAGCGCGCCGCCCGCCCGCAGGCCATAGTCTGCGGGTACTGGATCGGGAGCGAAGATTGGCCGCAGCAGGCGCTCGCGCTGCAGCCGACCAATCGGGACCACCAGCGTCCAGGCGAGCAGGCGGCGCAGGCGCTCAGTGCCGATCAGCAAGCCCCGGAAGACCTTGGGGACGCCTTTCGGTCGTTGCGTGAGCGGGGCCAGCAGTGCGAGCCCGGTCACCCGATCGCGGTGGCACAACGCGGTGGCAAGCGCCACGGCCCCGCCCAGTGAATGACCGACCAGCACCACTGGGCCCAGGGCCAGCCGCTCGATCACCGCAGCGACCACCTCAGCCTGCGCCTCAAGCGTCGGGTCGGTCTCCGATCGCCAGCTGGAATAGCCCGAGCCTGGGCGGTCGATGGCGATCACTCGGTGGGTGCGGGCGAGCTCATCGACCAGGCGATAGCTGAAATGGCCCAACTGTCCCGCCAGACCGTGGATCATCAGGAGCGCGGGCAATCCCGGATCGACCGCCGGACCGCGCTCCAACACATGCAGTCGCGCCTGCGGCAGTTCAACGAAGCGACCCTGGGCAGGCAGCGCGGTCTCGATCCCGCGCACGATACGCCGGGTCATGCCGAGTGTGACCAGTCCCCCGAGCACGATCGCCAGCACCAGTGCCACCAACCCAACGAACAGCGTCGCCATCATGACCGCGGCCTCCGATCGCTGGTCAGGGCTTGGAGGCCCAAGCGCCGTCGCAGGATGGACCAGTAGGCAACCGGCATCAAGCGCTCAAGCCAGGAGGCGAGCCTCGCGTCCGCACCGACCAGCACCCTGGCGCGACGCTGCTCGAGCCCCGACAAGATCACGCGCGCCGCTTGCTCGGGCGGCAGACGCAGCATCGCCGACATGCGTCGCCGTCCGACCTCGACCAATGCCGGATCGAGCGCGGCGGCAAGTCGCGCGTGCCGGGCGATCGCCGTCGCGACGCCCCCCGGGCAGACCAGGCACACGGAGAGCGTGCTCCCCTCAAGCTCATGGCGCAGGGCATCGGAAAAGCCCCGTAGCCCGAACTTGCTCGTGCTGTAGGCCACCTGACCGGCGGGAGCGACCAGCCCAAACACGCTCGAGACATTGACGATGAGCGCATCGTCGCTCGCGCGCAGGATCGGCAGCATCGCCCGGGTCAGGCGCACCGGCACCTGCAGATTGATCTCGAGCAGCCAGTCGAACTCTTCCTCGCTCACCTGCTCGAAGAGACCGCCCAGCGCCACGCCGGCATTGTTGATCAGCAGATCGGCGCGCTGGTGCGCGGCCAGCACTTCGGCCGGCAAGCCTTGCACCCTGTCGCGGTCACGCAGGTCCAGCAGATGCAGGCTGACCCGCACACGCCTGGGGCGAAGTTGTTCGCGCAGGTCGCGCAGTCCATGCTCGTCCCGATCGACCAGCGCCAGATGGCAGCCCCGCTCCGCCAGCGCCTCGGCGAGCGCGCGACCGATCCCGCTCGCTGCGCCAGTGACAAGGGCGACCCGATCCTTGAATCGAAAAGGCTGGCTGGGCATCGCGTCCTCGCTCAGGATAGCTTGAGCACGCCGTCCTCGATCGGGCTCAGCGTGTTGTCGATCCAGTCGGCAGGATAGCTCTGTCGCATTCGCCAAGGGATTCGATGCCCCTGGCTGGGCAGACGATCGGCGTGGCGCTGGATATAGCCCGACCGCAGATGGACAAAAGGCTCAGGCCTCACAAGCGGATCACGCTCGGCCACCGCGACCTCGGCGCCTCGACGCTCCATCCGGCGCAGCAGGCGACACAGACGGCGGGCGATCAGATCCGACCGCAACGTCCACGACGCGTTGGTATAGCCAAAGACATGGACGAAATTCGGCAGGTCGCTGAGCATCATCCCGCGGTACATCATCCGCTCGTGATAATGAACGCTCTGACCGTCAACCGAGAGCGACAGATCCGAAGGGAGCGCGAGCTCGAGTCCGGTTGCGGTCACCACCAGATCGGCCGCGAGCCGCTCACCCGAATCGAGGATCACGCCATCGCTCACGAAGCGTCCGATGACCCCCGTCTCGATTCGGGCCTGGCCGGTGCGGAGGACCTTGAAAAAATCACCGTCCGGCGCGATGCAAAGCCTTTCATCCCAAGGATCGTATCGGGGCGTGAAGTGCCGCGCCATGTCAAAACCTCTGGGCAACAGTCGCCGCGCACGGCGAATGAGCAGCCCTCGGCTCGCCTTGGGAAACCGCCGGGTGAAACCATAAAAGGCCTGTGCAAGCAGGAGATTCCGCCAGCGCAGCAGGCGAGCTGCAAGCCGCAACGGAAGGAGCGACTTCAGTACACGGCCCACCGGGTCGCGGGTCCCGAGCGCAAGCAAATAGGATGGCGAGCGTTGCAACACGGTCACTTAGGCACCGGCGGCAGCGAGCGCCGGGACTAGAGTGATCGCTGTCGCGCCGCTTCCGATCACCAGGACCCGTTGGCCGGCGGGTTCGAGGTCCTGCGGCCAGAACTGCGGGTGGACGATTCGCCCCTTGAAGTCGGACTCACCGGCAAACTCAGGGCGATACGCGCGGTCATAGCGGTAGTAGCCGGTGCAGGCCAGTAGCCAACGGGTACGGACCGGGGAGCATCGACCGGTTGCCGCATCACGCACCTGTACCGTCCAGCAACGCTCAGCGTTTGACCAGTCGGCAGCCACCGCCTGCGCCTGATACTGAATCAGGGACTCTAGCCCACAGGCGCGGATCGTATCGTCCAGATAGGCACGGATCGACTCGCCGGGTGCAATGGCCTCAGGTGCATCCCAGGGCCTGAACGGATAGCTCAGCGTATACATGTCCGAGTCCGAGCGAACCCCGGGATAACGGAACAGGGCCCAGGTGCCACCACTCAGGGCACGGGCCTCGAGAATCCGCAGCCGCAGATGCGGCAGCGCCTGGCGCAGGCGCGCCGCCATGCCGATACCGGATAGCCCTGCGCCCAGAATCAAGAGATCGGTGTCGGTCGCCGAGTGCATGGACGGCGGATTCTACAGCGCACACACTCAGGCGGTGACATGGGCCCGAGGCTGTGCGAAGCTCGCAAGCGCGTGCGCTCGACCCTGAGAGTCGTCGCATCGACCCGTTCGTCTGAAACGCGCCCCGTCACCGAGCAGCACCCTTGAGCCCACCGCGAGCGACCTCCGAGCACACCCACCCCGGGCGGCCACTCGCTCGCCTGGCCCTGGTCATTCTGACGGCGCTCGCCACCGGCTTGGGCAGTGCCTGGGCGGTCATCGGTGGACGCTCCGGGTTCGGCGAAGCCAACGGAGCGTGGCGAGCCAGCCTGCTCGCCGGCGCGCCCGAGGCCGATCCCTGGACCCGCGCCAGAGTTGCGCTCGGCGGCCTGCTGGCCCTTCGACGCGAGGAAGCGCTCTATTTCGTCGCTGCTCAGGACGCGAGCGGCGCGGCCCTGCGTTCTCGTTGTCTTTACCAGATCCGGGGCACCCCACCACCCGCGCGCTGGTGGAGCGTGACAGCCTACGCGGACGACCAGTTCCTGTTTGACACCGCCGAGCGCCGTTACAGCGCGCATGGCGGCAAGACACCGCTTGATGCCGAGGGACGATTCAGCTTTCTGGTGGGCGGCGATCGCCCGCCGAACTCCGCCAGTGAGCAACTCTGGATCCCGACCCCGGGCGATCGCGGCCTGCTGCTGACCTTGCGGCTCTACCGCCCTGCGACATCGCTGATCGAGAATCCCCGACAGTTGGTCCCGCCTGAAATCACGCGGGTGGGAGCCTGCCCATGAGCCGAGTGCTCGCCGGGCGCAGGCGGATCGTGCGCACGCTCGCGCTGATCGTGGGACTGGCGACAGCCACCCACCTGCTCGCCGTCTGGGCGGTGCCCAGACTGATCATGTCCCGCCTGCTCGAGACCGTCGAGAAGGCCGAAACGGACGGGGTCTTCCTGCCGCCGATGGCCGATGCCACACAACGCCGGGTGGTGATGCCCAGCCCAGATCTGCTCTACGCCATGTGCCGGATCGATCTGGGGGACCGGGCGCTCAGGATCCGCATCGATCCGGGCCAGGTCGCGCTCTGGTCGCTCGCGCTCTACGCCGCCAACTCGGACAACTACTTCGCGATCAACGATCAGCGCTGGCGCGGCGAGGCGGTCGACCTGGTGCTGCTGCCGCCCGGCCTGCGAGCGAGCCAGCTCGCGATTCCCCCCGGCGCGCTCACCGTGAGCGCACCCTCGGCGCGTGGGCTGCTGCTCGTGCGGCTGCTGGCGAGCGATGACGAGAACGAGCGCCAAGGCCTGGAGCAGGCGCGGCGATCCTTGCGCTGCGAGCCGTACGGACGCAAACCCCAGCCCTGATCAGGGCTTGGACGGGAGCGTGACGCCGAAATGGCGCTTCACAATGTCAGCAATATTTTCGTAACAGGACCCAAAGCGCACGACCTCAAAGGTCTCGACATTGATGAGGGTCGAGGACTGCCGCCAGGGGTGGTATTTCATCAGCCCGTAATTCACGACGATATCGGCAATCGCGCGGATCTCGGGCTCGATGTCGTCACCATGAAACTTGGTCCCGGTCATCGACAGGTTCGCCGACGAGCCAAACATCGGAAACTGCGCCTCCCAGGAGAGCCGGGTCACCTCGGCATGAAACCGCCCGGCATTGAGCAGCATCACCAGCGTGCCATCCTTGGTGCTCGCCTCGAGGGTCTCGGGATCCATGCTCGCAAGCATCGGATGGTCGGCGTGGAAAGGCGCAATCGCACCCAGCGGCAGGTCATAGTCGAGCGTGATGCAATCGATGACATCGCGGCCTCTGGAGGACAATCGGTAGACCGAGGTCGCGATGTCATGGTTAGCGACCATCGCGTTGATCTTGCTCGCCGCCCGCCGCTTGGTCTCGAAGATCCGGCGCAGTGCTGCTCCCGACCCCCCGATCAACGAATAGCCCACGTCCATGGGCATGATCGCAATTCCACCGCCCTGCAGGACCTCGAAGCTGCGCCTTGCATCGCCAGCAACGTCCCGGAACCTCGTCGCAACCGAACTGGACATGAATATCTCCTCGTCAGCGAAAACCCTAGCGGTAAGCGTTGAAGTCTAGGGGTACGCTTATTATTGATCCAAATTTATTGTTTTTATTATTTAATGAGTTTTATATATGAATATCAGCCTTCGCCAACTTCGTTCGGCAGTCAGTCTGGCCGATCATGGCAGCTTTCGACGCGCCGCCGAGTCCCTGCACCTGTCACAGCCCGCGCTCTCGCTCACCATCGCCGAACTCGAACGCGCACTGGGCGTGACGCTCTTTGACCGGACCTCTCGATCAGTCTCGACGACCGAGATGGGCCGTTTCTTCGTTCAGGGCGCGAGCCGACTCATCAATGATCTCGACCGGTTGGTCCACGACGTGGCCGAGGTTGCGCAGTCGCGTCGCGGCCGCGTGGTGGTGAGTTGCCCTTCCTCGATCGCCGGCCGGGTGATGCCACTCGCGCTGCTCGAATGCGCCCGACGTTTCCCCCAGGTCGACGTCACCATCAACGATGACGTCGCTCAGCAAGTGTTGGCGGCAGTGCGAACGCGGGAGGCCGATTTCGGGCTTATCAACGAGCCGACCGAGCTGCCCGATGACACGGCCTTCGAGGCCTTGCACAAGGACCGGTTCCTCCTCGCCTGCCGACGCGACCACCCGCTTGCGAGTCGCAATCGGGTCCGCTGGAAAGACCTCAACGGGCAGAGCCTGATCGTACTGTCCAGCACCAGTGGCATCCACCGGAAAATTCAGGACGAGCTGGTGCGTCAGAACATCCAGCTCGAACGACAGACACCTGTCTCCCATCTGTCGACGGTGCACGGCATGCTCGAAAGCGGCTTCGGGGTCGCGGTGCTGCCAGTCCTCGCGCTCCCGGTGGCCGGCCACCCGAGTCTCATCGCCCGGACATTGGTCGCGCCAGCGCTGCACCGGATGATCGGCATCTTCCACCGGCGGGACCGCTCCTTCTCGCCGGCGGCGGCGGCACTTCTCGAGGTGCTACGCTCCGTGATCCGGACACTTCCCATCGCAGCTTCGGCCGATCCAGGCGGTTGCCCTGCTGGCGGCCCGCCGCTATAGTCCAGTGGCACAGTCAAGCGCAACTCAGGGCGTCGCTGGAGTCATCAAGCCTTGTTCGAGCAGGCTCTCAAAAACCAGGTCGCAGTCGTCACTGGAGCCTCCTCTGCTGGGGGCATCGGGCGAGCAATCGCGCAGCGATTCGCACGCGCAGGCGCGTCGCTCATGCTCGTTGCCGAGGGCACGGCCGAACAGCTCGCTGAAGCCGCCCGGCTCTGCGAGGCCGAGCCCGGGGCGGGCCACATCGAGACGGCTCTGATCGATCTGTCGGACCCGGCGGGGCCCAACGAGATGATCGCGCTCGCCGAACGGCGCTTGGGGCGAATCGATGTCCTCGTCAACAACGCCGCGATCCGTGGTCACGCGGCGTTCGTGGACGCCTCGCGCGAGCAATTCGATCAAGTGATCGCCATCAACCTTGCCGCGCCCTTTTTCGCGAGTCAGGCGGCAGCTGCCGTGATGCGTCGCCAGGGTGGCGGGCGGATCATCCACATCGCGAGTCAGCTCGGACACGTCACCTTCCCGAATCGGGCCCTCTATGGACTCAGCAAGGCAGCGCTGATCCACCTCACGAAGACGATGGCGCATGAGCTGGTCCGCGACCGCATTCTCGTGAACGCCATCAGCCCTGGGCCGATCGCCACCCCTGCGGTGGCCCATCGACCAGCCGAGGAGCTTGCTGCGCGATTCGACCCTTACCTGCCGGGTGGCCGGCTAGGCCTGCCAGAAGAGATCGCCGAAACGGCCTTCTTTCTGGCGAGCGACGCGCCGGCCTACCTGATCGGCCAGAGCCTGGTGGTCGACGGCGGCTATATCAATCACTGACACGTTGATCTGACAAAGACTCCCAGGGAGAAACCCATGCCTCTTGCCAAAACCCTGCTGATCGGCCTGGCCATGACCACGGCCATGGCTGCCACAGCCGTTCAGGCCCAGCCCTACCCGAACAAGCCGATCCGCTGGGTGGCACCGTTCGCGCCAGGCGGGACCACCGACATCGTCGCCCGGGCGGTCGCGCAGAAACTTTCCAACAACCTCGGCCAGCAGGTCATCATCGAGAACCGCCCGGGAGCCGGCGGCAATATCGCCGCCGATCTGGTCGTGCGCGCACCGGCCGATGGCTACACCCTGCTCACGGCATTCCCGGGTCTTGCGATCAATCCCGCGCTCTACGGGAAGATGACTTACGATCCGCAGAAGGATCTTCTCCCCGTGACACAGCTCACCTACGCGCCGCTCGCCCTGGTGGTGTCGCCGTCCGAGCCGATGAAAAGCGTGCCCGAGGTGCTCAAGGCCGCACGTGATAAGCCAGGTTCGCTCAATTTCTGCTCAGCGGGCAACGGCACCTCCTCGCATCTGGGGGGCGAGCTCTTCAAGAGCATGGCTGGGATTGATCTCGTGCACATCCCCTACCGATCGTCCAACGACTGCATCAACGACATCGTCGGCGGTCGTATCAGGATGATGATCCACCCTCTGCCCGAGATGCTGCCGCTTATTCGTGCTGGCAAGCTCCGTGGCGTTGCGATCAGCAGCCTCGCGCCCATGGCCAATGTCCCCGACATGCCGCCCATCCATACCAGCGGGGTACCGGGCTATGAGACCAGCACCTGGAACGGCGTCATGGTCGCCGCAGGCACCCCTGGGGCGATTGTCGAACGGCTCAACCGTGAGCTGATCGCGGTGCTGCGCAGCCCGGAGATCGTCAAGCAGTTCGAGGAGACGTCACTCGTCATCGTAGGCAGCAGCCCAGCGGAGTTCGCCGCCTTCATTCGGAATGAAGCGACCAAATGGGCGGAGGTCATCCGCAAGGCCGGCGTGCGGATCCAATGAAGCCGCGGACCGCAGGAG
>CAZAVT010000065.1:0-13032 GCA_964488395.1 uncultured Burkholderiaceae bacterium
ACGGCGGCCCTGTTCGGCGCGTCGGCGCTCACCGACGCCTTTTTCGTGGCGTTCCGACTGCCGAACATGTTGCGCCGACTGTTTGCCGAGGGCGCCTTCTCGCAGGCCTTCGTACCGCTCCTCGCACGCCACCGCGAAACCGCGGGTGCGGACGCGCGATCAATGGTCGATGCGGTTGCGACGGCGCTCTTCTGGGCGCTGGCCGGGGTCACGGTTGCAGGGGTGATCGGCGCACCGGCGCTGGTATGGATGATGGCCTCGGGACTGGCGGAAGATCCGGCCGCCCATTCAGCGGCGGTCCTGATGACCCGGGTCATGTTCCCGTACATCCTGCTGATCTCGATGGTCGCGCTCGCAGCGGGCGTCCTCAATACCTGGCGCCGATTTGCCGTCCCGGCGGTCACCCCAGTCCTACTGAACCTCTCCATGATCGCGGCCGCATGGCTCCTGTCGCCTCGGGTCGACCCGCCCGTGCTGGCGCTCGCGGTCGGGGTCATCGCCGGTGGCCTCGCGCAACTCGGCTTACAGTGGCTGGCACTCGCGCGCATCGGGATGCGTCCCAGGATCGGCGTCAACCCGCTGACCGCATTCGCCCGCCCAGAGATCCGTGACCTGCTGACCCGGATGGCGCCCGCCGTGCTTGCGGTCTCGGTCGCCCAGTTGAGCCTGGTCATCAATACCCAGATTGCCTCGCAACTCGCCCCTGGCAGTGTGTCCTGGATCAGCTTCGGCGACCGCTTGATGGAGTTTCCGACCGCCCTGCTGGGCGTGGCGCTCGGGACGGTGCTGTTGCCTTCGCTGGCCCGCGCCGCCGAACGGGCGGACGGCGAGCAATACAGCGGTCTGCTGGACTGGGGCCTGCGCATGACGGTTGCCATGGCGCTGCCGTGTTCGGTGGGACTGGCCCTGATGGCAGAACCCCTCACGGCAACGCTGTTTCATTACGGACGCTTTGACCGCGACGATGTCGAGATGACCGCGCGGGCCGTCAGTGCCTATTCGATCGGGCTGGTCGGACTGATTGCAGTGAAGGTTCTCGCACCCGGTTTCTACGCGAAACACGAGGTCCGTACCCCCGTACGAATCGCGATGTTCGTCCTGATCGTGACGCAGTTGCTGAACCTGCTCCTCGTACCCGCCCTCGCGCACGCCGGTCTTGCCGCATCGATCTCGATCGCCGCCTGGATCAACGCGGCGCTCCTGCTGGCAGGACTGTGGCGCAGCGGGCACTGGCGGGCCGCCCCGGGGTGGTCTCTGTGGTTACTGAGGATCGGCCTCGCCTGCACGCTGATGGGCCTCCTCCTTGGATGGTTGTCACCCCAAGTCGACTGGCTCGGCCTGCAGGACCGGCCGCTGCTGAGGGCCGCGGCGGCGCTCGGACTGGTCGCGCTGTCTGCCTTGGTATACGCAGGCCTGATGCTTGCGCTGGGCGTGAGACCCGCCGACTTTCGGCGTCGGGAAACATAAACCGGCCTGACCACGCTCCGGTTGCTGACAACCCGTCATCGCGCCGCCCCGGGCCCCTCGTCCATTCGACCGAGTTGTCTGGCCGAGATCGGCCCTGGTTTCGAGTGGCGTCGTCCGGGATGCTGGATCGACCCAACGGAGCGGTCCTGCAGCGCCCGCCTGGACCGGGTCCGCCAGTCCTCGACCAAAGGAGCAACGACCATGCAGCTTGCCCAACCTCGCCCCACCCCGGCCGCCTCGCGCCTGATGGTCCTCTGGGTCGCCGCGCTGCTGCTTGCGATGCCAGCGCTCAGCCTGGGTTCGAGCGCAAGGGCCCAACCCGACGAGTCGTCGGCCAGGACACCGAGTCCATTGCCCGTCAGCGTCGACGTCAACACAGCGTCCGCTGCCGAACTGGAGCGGGTCAAGGGAGTCGGTCCGAGGATCGCTGCGCGGATCGTGCAGGCCCGCGAGCGCGGCGGTCGTTTTCGTGACGCCGAAGACCTACAACAACGGGTGCAGGGCATCGGCCCCGCCAAGCTCAAGACCATGCGTGCGGCAGGCCTGGAAGTGCCGCAGGTGCGCCCTGGCACTCCCGCAGCACTCAAGAGCGATCGCGTCGAATTGATTTCCGGGCGACCCGCACGCAAAGCAGAAAGCGCTCAGGGTGGGGCGATCGTTCTGCCAGGTGAGCCCCTCAGGAGGTAGTTGGTTACACTCTCGCCCGAGCATGAGTACAGGACAAATCCAAGAACGCTTGAGGCTTTATTTCCGGCTGGTCCGCTTGCACCGGCCGATCGGGACGCTGCTGCTTCTGTGGCCGACCCTTTGGGCGCTGGTGCTCGCGAGCGATCGCTGGCCGGACGGTTACACGCTGTTCGCGTTTTGCCTTGGAACCTTGCTGATGCGTTCGGCCGGTTGTGCCATCAATGATTTTGCCGACCGTGACTTCGATCGGCATGTTGCGAGAACCACCGACCGGCCGGTGACCTCCGGCCGAATTCGCCCCGGGGAGGCGGTTGCGGTGTTCTGCTTCTTGTGCCTGTCTGCCTTACCCCTCCTGCTGCCATTCAATACCCTGACCTGGTCGCTTGCCGTGGTGGCCGTTCTGCTTGCCGCGAGTTATCCCTTCACCAAGCGCTTCCTGGCCGTGCCGCAGGCCTACCTGGGCGTGGCTTTCGGATTCGGTATTCCGATGGCCTTCGCTGCCATCCAGGGCTCGGTACCGCCGCTCGCTTGGTGGCTGCTCGGGGCCAATATCACCTGGGCGGTTGCCTACGACACGGAATATGCGATGGTCGACCGAGACGACGACCTGAAGATTGGCATTCGAACGTCGGCGATCACTTTCGGCCGATTCGACGTGACGTTGGTGATGGTCTGCTACATCATCACCCTCGCTCTGCTATGGGCCGTCGGGCAAATGGTAGCGGCGGGCCCAGCCTACCTGTTCGGTCTGGGGTTGGCAGGCGCAATGGCCATTCACCACTTTACCTTGATTCGCCATCGCAGCCGCGAAGGCTGCTTCCGAGCCTTCAACCTGAACAACTGGTTCGGCGCCGCGATCTTTGCCGGGATCGTTGTCGATCGGCTTCTGGAGCGCTGAGGCGCGCTCGCGTTAGCTGAAGGGGGGCAGTCACCGTTTGCTGCAGGCCAGGACATCCAACCTCGGTCAGCCTCAATCACTCACGAAGCGCCGAACTCATCGCCCAACTCGCCACTGCGTCGCGCCGCCGCCATCAGCGCATCGTGCACCAGTGTTGACAGGCCGCGCTCCTCCATCACAGCCAGTGCGGCCGCCGTTGTTCCGCCCTTGGAGGTCACACGTTCGCGCAGGGTCGACGGCGGATCGTTGGATCGCAAGGCCAGTTCCGCCGCTCCCGCGAAGGTGGCCAAAGTGAGGCGTCTTGCCTGTTCGGCTTGTAGCCCGAGCGAAACCCCCGCAGCCTCGATCGCTTCCATCATCCGGAAGACGTAGGCGGGACCGCTGCCACTGACTGCTGTCACCGCATCGAGCAAGGACTCATCATCGACCCAAACCACCTCCCCCACTGCCGCCAGGATCCGTTCGGCCACCCCGCGATCCTCCGCTCTCGAGGGGTCGAACTGGGTCACGCCACTCACGCCACGGCCGATCAGCGCAGGCGTGTTGGGCATGCTGCGAACGATCCGACGATAGCCACCGAGCCAGCGCGAGAGATCGCGCGCACGGATGCCCGCAGCCACACTGATCACCAAGACCTGGTCGGTCACCAACCATGGTTTAAGAGCCTCGACCGCACGGCGCATCTGCTGGGGCTTCACGGCGACGATCAAGACGTCGCAGGCCAGCGCCTGGGCGCTTGGAGCCTGGTGAATCGCCAGCGGCCAGCCTCGGCCAGCAAGCGACTCACGCTGCTCGCTGGAGGGCTCGACGACGGCGAGTTCAAGATCGCTGGCCGATGGGTCGGCGAGCAGCCCACCGATCAGTGCGCTGGCCATGTTGCCACCGCCGATGAATGTGATTCTCATGAGTGACCTCAAAATCCCTGTTCAGTGCGGCTTATCCTCGGCTCGCAGTGGCGAGCAGGTATCCCAACGCGCACAACCGGGACAGTGCCAGTAATACTGCCGCGCGCGAAATCCGCAATGTCCGCAGACATGGCGGGACTGCGCTTGGCCGTGTCCATCGAGGAGCCGCTGCGCAAGGGCCATCTCCTCGATACTCGCTCGCTCGCCCCGTTCGACCCGCCACCGCAGCAAGCGGGCCATCCCCCCCAGGCTCGGCGAGGCGTGTTGAGCGCTGGCGGCCCAACTCGCGGCCGCATCCGCGCCGTGGAGCTCGAGTCGCAAGCCGAACTCCTGTAGGAATAGCTCGACCGAAGGTCGTTCGCTCGACTGCTCGGTGATGACCTCGAGCGCAGCATCCAATCGTCCCAGCCCGCGTTGAGCATCGATCCAGCGAGCCGCCACCAGATTGAAATAGTCCGGTGCATCCGTAAGGAGCGAGCGCCAGGCCTCGATCGCCTCCGAGGGTCGCATCTGTGCGGCCGCGAGTTCGCCACGCAGCAAGCGAATACGCGGGTGGCCGGGGGCGACCCGCTCGGCCCTGCCGAGATGTTCACGCGCTTGCACGAGCATCTCGGAAGTCTTGGACGCAAGAGCGCGCGCGACCAACTCGCAATGGAATTGGGCGAGCCTGACTCGATCGCCCTCCTGGCGGTCGCTCTCGGCCATCAGTCCGGTCAGTTCGATCGCCCTTGTCCAGTCCCGGGTCATCTCGGCGATCTCGATCCGATGCCGCAGGGCAGCCGCCGCAAACGGACCCCTCGCCAGGCGAGCGAAGGTCTCCTCGGCGCGGTCGAGCAGGCCAGCCTTGAGAAAGTCCTGGGCGAGTTCGAAGAGCGCCTGCTCACGCAGTTCGGCCTCGATGTCGCCACGCTCGACCAAATTCTGGTGCACCCGGATCGCCCGGTCGGTTTCGCCCCTGCGGCGAAACAGCTTGCCCAAGGCGAAGTGCAACTCGATCGTCTCGGGATCGATACGCACCACGTCGATGAACGCATCAACGGCGCGATCGGACTGATCATTCAGCAGAAAGTTGAGTCCACGGAAATAGGCGTCAGGAAGCGCTCCGCGCGACCGGCGGTTCGCCGCCTCGTGACGCGCGGCCAACCAGCCCAGGCCAAAAAAGACTGGCAGGACCAACAGCCAATAGACGTCAAATTCCATCATCGATCAAGCCCCTTGCCCCAGGGCCGCGGTGCACCCCATACGCGGGGGTCACCGTGGGTTCAGACACCCAGCGGCGTCGATGCGCTGGCGGGCGCAGGAGGAAGTACGGCAACGGGATCGGTAGGCTCTGGGGCGTTCCGAGCTGCGATCTTGCCGATCTGGCGAAGTTCCTTTCGCAGCTGGGCGATCTCGCGACGCAACCGAAAGATCGACGGCACGGCCGACAGCAGGCCCAGGATCACCCCGATTCCAAGGAAACTGAGCAGAAAGACCACCAGTGGGGCCCGCCAGGTCTTGGCGTACCCGGAGAACAGTCGCAGCTCGGCGGGGTCGGTGTTCGAGAGCGCAAAACCGAGGGCGAGCACGAACAGTGCCGCATAGAAAATCCAGGACAGGACTCTCATCGAACGCTCCTTGCGAACCGATCAACCGAACCGTGCGGTCAGCCTGCGCTCAGGCGGTCGGCGGTGCACGATCGCCGCCCAGATCCACCCGCTCGCGCAGATCCTTGCCCGCCTTGAAGTGCGGTACCCGCTTACCAGGCACCATGACCTGCTCGCCTGACTTGGGATTGCGGCCCACTCGCGGGGGACGATAGGACACCGCGAAGCTGCCGAAGCCGCGGATCTCGATGCGCTGACCCGCAGCGAGGGTTCGGGCCATAGCCTCGAGAATCGCCCGGACAGCGAACTCGGCGTCCTTGGCCACCAGTTGCGGGAAGCGCTCGGCGAGCCGTTCGATCAGTTCTGAACGGGTCATCGGCTCGCCCGCCGCAACAGGGGACGGGGCGCCTGCCGGCGGCACGAAGCCGCCGGCGGCGTCCTCCGAATCAGCCGGAGCGACGCTGCTGCGCACGCATCACTCCTTGCTGCTGTCGAGCTTGGCCCGCAAGAGGGCGCCGAGGTTGGTCGTGCCGCTCGCCGCACCGGTTTCGGCCTGCATCCGCTGCAGCGCTTCGGCCGTTTCAACCGTGTCCTTAGCCTTGATCGACAGGCTGATCGAACGGTTCTTGCGGTCGACATTGATCACCATGGCCTCGATCTCGTCACCTTCCTTCAGGTGAGTGCGCGCGTCCTCAACGCGATCACGAGAGATCTCCGAGGCACGCAGGTAGCCTTCGACATCACCGGAGAGCGCCAGCGTCGCGCCCCGTGCATCGACGCTGATCACCTTGCCCATGACCACTGCACCTTTCTCGTGGCTCGAGGCGTAGTTGCTGAACGGGTCTCCGTCCATCTGCTTGATGCCCAAGGAGATGCGCTCACGCTCGGTATCGATCGCGAGCACCACCGCATCGATCTCGTCGCCCTTGCGGAAATTGCGCACGGCCTCCTCGCCCGGCAGGCTCCAGGAGAGGTCGGACAGATGCACCAGACCATCGATACCACCCGGCAGACCAATGAACACGCCAAAGTCGGTGATCGACTTGATCATGCCCCGAACCTTGTCGCCCTTGCGGTGATTCTCGGCAAACTCCTGCCACGGGTTCGGGCGGCACTGCTTCATGCCCAACGAAATGCGCCGACGATCTTCGTCGATCTCGAGCACCATCACCTCGGTCTCGTCGCCAAGTGACACGACCTTGCCGGGGTTGACGTTTTTGTTGGTCCAGTCCATCTCGGACACGTGCACCAGTCCCTCGATACCCGGCTCGATCTCGACGAACGCGCCGTAGTCGGTGATGTTGGTGACGCGCCCAAAGATGCGGGGGCTCTGCGGGTAGCGGCGAGCAATCCCGACCCAGGGATCATCGCCCAGCTGCTTGACCCCGAGCGAAACGCGGTTCTTCTCCTGGTCGAACTTAAGCACCTTGGCGGTGATCTCCTGACCGACCTGCAGAACCTCGGACGGATGCCGAACACGGCGCCAGGCCATGTCGGTGATGTGAAGCAGCCCGTCGATACCGCCCAGGTCGATGAACGCGCCGTAGTCGGTAATGTTCTTGACCATGCCCGTCACGATCGCGCCCTCGTGCAGCGTCTCGAGCAGCTTGGCTCGCTCCTCACCCTGGGTGAGTTCGAGGATGGCGCGACGCGACAGTACGACGTTGTTGCGCTTGCGGTCGAGCTTGATGACCTTGAAGTCGAGGGTCTTGCCCTCGAACGGGGAAGTGTCCTTCACGGGGCGGGTGTCGATCAGCGAGCCCGGCAGGAAGGCACGGATGCCGTTGGTCATGACGGTGAGGCCGCCCTTGACCTTGCCGGTAATCGTCCCGGTGACCGGCTCGCCGGAATCGAGTGCCTTTTCGAGGTTGATCCAGGCGGCCAGACGCTTGGCGCGATCGCGCGACAGGCGGGTCTCGCCATATCCGTCCTCGAGCGAGTCGATCGCAACGGTGATGAAATCACCTTCGCCGACATCGACCTCGCCGCGGTCGTTGTGAAATTCCTCGATCGGGATGAAGCTCTCGGACTTCAGCCCGGCATTCACGACCACATAGTTGTGGTCGATGCGGACCACCTCGGCGGTGATCACCTCGCCCTGGCGCATCTCCTGGCGCTTGAGCGATTCTTCGAAGAGGGAGGCAAAACTTTCGGTTGCGGTAGTCAAGTCGGTTTCCAATTGTCAAAAGGCACGCCGGCTTCTCGTCGAGAACACCATCCCCCGGAGCATCCCTTGAGGCGCTCCGGCTCGCGACACACCAGCGGAGTTGGTCAATGGCCAGCCCCGGAATGCTCCGGGGCCAACCCCCTGCCGGGCACGATCGGTCGAACGCGCCGACCGATCACCCCCTGCATCTGCGCCACGCCTCCAACACCCGTTCGACGGTCTGATCGATGTCGAGCGAGGTAGAGTCGATCTGCAGCGCTCCCTGCGCGACCGCAAGTGGCGCGTGGGCGCGCTGGGTGTCGCGCCGGTCACGTTGCTCGAGGTCGTGCAAAAGGGTCGAAAGTGTAGTTGAAAACCCTTTTTCAATCAACTGCTTATAACGGCGCTTCGCGCGCGCCTCAACGCTCGCCGTGAGGAAAATCCGCAGCGCCGCATCTGGGAAGACGACCGAGGCCATGTCACGGCCATCCGCAACCAAGCCAGGCGCTTGGCGAAAGGCCCGCTGCCGCTCGAGGAGCGCAAGACGCAACTCAGGTAACGCCGCCACTGTCGATGCGGCCTCACCTACGGCCTCGGCGCGGATGACATCGCTCACGTCGGCTCCGCGCAAGAGGATGCGACCATCGACAAACGCGATGTCCAGTCCCGCCGCGAGGCAAGCCAGGCCAGCAGCATCGTCGAGCGCCACCGCATCGAGGCCGGCCGCATAGGCCGCAAGCCGATAGAGCGCACCCGAATCCAGGTAGTGCCACCCGAGGACCCGAGCGACCCGCTGCGCAACAGTCCCCTTGCCCGACGCCGTCGGACCATCGATCGCGATCACCGGAACCGAATTCACCGCTGCGCTCACCAGCGCTCCTGAATCGAGAGCCCGGCCGAAGCCGCCAGACTGACGAAGCCGGGAAAGGACGTGCCAACATTGGCGGTGTCGTCAATGGCAAGGAGCGCCTGGGCCCGCAAGGCTGCGATCGCAAAGGACATTGCAATCCGATGATCGCCGTGCGAGTCGATCCGACCTCCGCCGAAGACCGCCATCGCTGGATCCGCCGTCCCCGCAAGGCCGGCAATCACCATCCCATCCTCGGTGGGCTGAGCGTCGACGCCCAGGGCTTTAAGCCCCTGTGCCATGACCGCGATCCGGTCCGACTCCTTGACCCTCAGCTCTTCAGCCCCAGTGACGCGGGTGCGGCCCTGGGCGCAAGCGGCCGCCACGAAGAGCGCCGGAAACTCGTCGATCGCAAGCGGCACGAGTGCGGCCGGCACGTCGATGCCGCGCAATCGAGCGTAGCGCACCCGCAGATCGGCCACGGGTTCGCCTCCGACCGTACGCGGGTTCGTTTCCTCGATATCCGCGCCCATCAGTCGCAGAATCGACAACACGCCCGTGCGGGTCGGATTGATACCGACGTGCTCGATCAGCAGGTCCGAGCCCGGCGCGATCGAGGCGCCGACCAGAAAAAAGGCCGCTGACGAAATGTCGGCCGGCACGTCAATCGTCGTGGCCGTCAGCGACTGACCGCCGCGCAGGCGTACCCGCGAACCGTCACGCTCGACCCGCACGCCAAACCCCTCGAGCATCCGCTCGGTGTGATCGCGGGTGGGCGCAGGTTCGATGACCTCGGTCTCGCCGCGTGCATAAAGACCTGCGAGCAGCAGCGCGGACTTGACCTGGGCACTGGCGACCGGCATCTCGTAACGGATGCCGTTCAACCCGTCGACCGGTGTGATCACGACCGGCGGACGACCCTCCTGGGTTCGGATATCCGCTCCCATCCGGCCGAGGGGATCGGCGACGCGGCGCATGGGTCGCTTGCTGAGACTCTCATCACCGATCAGCGTCGAGCTGAACGACTGCCCCGCGAGCAGTCCGATCAGCAGTCTCATCGCGGTCCCGGCGTTGCCGCAGTCAAGCGGATGACCCGCCGCACGCAGGCCTCGCAGGCCGACCCCTCGGACGGTCACCCGGCCAGCATCAGGGCCCTCGATGTTCACTCCGAGCGCGCGAAACACGTTCATGGTCGAGATCGCGTCCGCCCCCTCGAGAAAGCCGCTCACTTGGGTCGTGCCCTCGGCGATCGCACCCAACATGATCGAGCGATGCGAAATCGACTTGTCGCCAGGCACGCGCAAGCGCCCCTTCAGGCAACCGCCCGGGCCCACACTGAAACTGGCCGTCATGTCCGTGATCCTGTATCGGTGAAAGTTATTCGATGCGCCGCCGCCAGCGGCTCGCGGTGTCGAGGATTTCGGTGAGCGCCACGCGGTCGCGTCGGGCCAGCGCGTCGATCAGTCGATCGAGTTCGCCGCGAAACCGCGCGGCCGACTCGAGCACTGGGTCCGCATTGTCGAGCAAAATCCCCGACCAGAGCTCGGCGGGGGAAGCGGCAATCCTGCTGGTATCTCGCAGACCCGCACCGGCGTAGCGGATTGCCTCCTCGGCAAGCTCACCGCGCGCGATCGCGGCACCGAGGACGAAGGCAAGCGCATGCGGCCAATGGGAGACCTCGGCGAAAACCCGGTCATGCAGTCCCGGATCGATCTCGGAAAACCGCGCACCAGTCACCTGAAGCAGGTCGCGCCAGGTCTCGCACCAACCGGCCTGCCGAGGCACGGCCGGGCAGAACAGCCAGCGGCGATCACGAAACAGATCGGCTCGGGCCGCGTCCGGCCCGTTGCGCTCTGAGCCCGCGATCGGATGCCCGGGAAGAAAACGCTCGAATGCAGGGCCGAGTTCTCGCTCAGCGGCGGCGATCACCGAAGCCTTTGCACTCGCGCAGTCGGTCATGAGCGCATCGGCGCGCAGGGCTGCCCGCAGCTCGACAAAGACTTGCGGCATCGCAGGAATCGGTGCGGCAAGCACGATCCGGTCGGCGCTGGCGACTGCCTGCGCCACGCTGCTTGCCAGGCGATCGATCAGACCGAGCTCGAGAGCCCGGCCGCCGTCGGGCTCGGGGCTGAAACCGACCACTTCGGCACAACGACCGCCTGCCTTCAACGCAGCCGCCACCGAACCGCCCACCATGCCCACGCCGATCACGGCGACGGTGAGGGCTCGCGCGGGCTGAGTCACTGGCGATGACCCCGCATGACTGCGGCAAGCGCCTCAAGAAAGCGCTGGTTCTCCTGTGGAAGGCCGATCGAGATCCGCAGCCACTGCGGCAAGCCATAGCCCCCCACCGGTCTGACGATCACACCCGCGCGCAGCAGCCCCTCGTAGACGGCCGCTGAGTCGCCCACCCGGACCAAGACAAAATTGCCATGGGAGCGTATGAATTCGAGGCCCAACCGGGTGAGTCCCTGCTCGAGCTGCGCGAGGCCGGCGCGGTTGAGTTGGTAACTGCGCTCGAGGAAGTCCTGATCGGCGAGCGCTGCCACCGCAGCCGCCTGCGCGAGCGAGTTGACGTTGAAGGGTTGCCGGATGCGGTTGAGGAGGTCGGTGAGTTCGGGCTGCGCCAAACCGAACCCAACCCGCAGGCCAGCGAGTCCATAGGCCTTGGAGAGCGTGCGGGAGATCATCAGATTCGGATGCTCGCGCAACCACCGGGTCGAATCGAAGCGCAGCTCGGGTGGGAGATATTCGTTGTAGGCCTCGTCGAGCACCACCACCACGCGCTCGGGTACCTGCCGCAGGAATGCTTCGATCGCACTCGCCGGCACAAAAGTGCCGGTGGGATTATTGGGATTGGCGATGAAGACAAGGCGGGTATCGGCTTGGATAGAGGCGGCCATCGCGTCGAGGTCATGCCCGTAGTCCTTGGCCGGCACGACGATCGCGCGGGCGCCGACCGCCTGGGTCGCAAGCGCATATACAGCAAATGAATACTGCGAGTAGATCGCGGACTCAGCGGGCTGCAGCAGCGCATGCGCGGCGAGCTCAAGAATGTCGTTGGAGCCATTGCCCAGTGTGATCCAGTCGGCGGGCACGCGGTAGCGCGCTGCAATGGCCGCCTTGAGCTCGAAACCATTGGCGTCCGGGTACCGACCGAGATCAGCGGCCGCGGCCAGCATCGCCGTTCGGGCCGACTCGGGCATGCCGAGCGGGTTCTCGTTAGAGGCGAGCTTGACGATGCGAGCCTCGTCCAGGCCGTACTCACGCGCGAGCTCGGCAATCGGCTTGCCGGCCTGGTAGGGCGCCACGCGGCGGACATAGTCAGGGGAATGGAATTTCATCCGGTTATGACTCCGTCGGGGGCTGGAATCGGCGCTCAGGCCGATCGAGGATAGGAACCGACCAGTTTGAAAAAGGCAGCGCGTTCGCGCAACTCGGCGAGCGCAGCGGCCACAGCCGCGTCCTCTGCGTGACCGATCAGGTCGATATAGAAGTAGTACTCCCACTGGCCTTGACGGGCCGGCCGGGACTCGAAACGCTTCATCGACACGCCATGGCGGGCGAGCGGCTCGATCAGCGCATGCATGGCGCCAGCGCGGTCCGGAACGGACAGGATGAGCGAAGTCTGGTCCTGCCCCGACGGCCCGCACCGATAGTCGCCGAGAACGGCGAAACGGGTCCGGTTCTGAGGGTCGTCCTGAATGCCGGCAGCGGCGATCGTCAGGCCGTAGCGCTCGGCGGCAGCCGTCGCGGCGATACCCGCAATCGACTCGTCGAGTGAGGCAAGCCGGGCGCCCTCGGCATTGCTCGAAACCGGCGCCCGTTCAATCCCAGGCAGGTTGCGGTCGAGCCAGCCAGCGCACTGCGCAAGCGCCTGCGGATGGGCACAGACGCGCTTGACGACCGATCGATCGCCCGAGCGGTTCATGAGATTGTGGTGCACCGGAATCGACACTTCGCCCACGATCCGCAAAGGGGTGAGAAGCAGTAGATCGAGCGTGCGATTGACCGCCCCCTCGGTCGAATTCTCGACAGGCACCACGCCGAAATCGCAGTTGCGTGCCTCGGTGCCTCGAAAGACCTCATCGATGCTCGCACAGGCCACCGCCTCGACCTGAGCACCGAAATGCGCATGCAGCGCCATTTCCGAGAAGGTGCCAGGCGGGCCGAGGTAGGCCACCCGCATCCGACGCTCGAGCTCCCGACAGGCCGAGATGATTTCTCTCCAGACAGACTGCAGTGCCTGGTCGGAAAACGGGCCGGGATTGCGCTCCGCGAGGCTACGGAAGATCTGCGCCTCGCGCTCGGGCCGGTAGACCGGCGCGCCGCTCCGGTGCTTGAGCGCGCCGACCTGCTGCACGATGTTCGCCCGCTCGCAAAGCGCCTCGAGGAGCCTGCGATCCACCTCGTCGATACGGGCACGCAGCGTGTTCAGGTCGTCGGTCGGGCCGGACTGCGACTCACTCATCGGCGGCGTCTCCTGTTCCTGTTCG
>CAZAVT010000066.1:0-13003 GCA_964488395.1 uncultured Burkholderiaceae bacterium
AGGTGAGCAGGTAGCCGAAATATTCATCCAGGCCGACTGCGCCGGGGCTCGCGAGCGCCTACTGGATGAGATTGTAGAAGCCGCCGAACCACTCGTTGATCTCGACGTCGAGTTCGACCTTGTACCAGGTGGCGAGCAGGATCAGCAGGGTGCCGATCCCCGACCAGGCGAACCAGCTGCGGCTGAGAAAAAAGGAGCGAAACATCGGCTATTGCCTCCGAACCGGTTGGCTCAGTCGATACGCACCAGGATCTTGCCGAGGTTTTTCATGGTCTCGCAGGCTTCATGGGCTGCGGCGATTTGCTCGAGGGCAAAGACCTTGTCGACCGGGTGCTGCAGTTGTCCCTTCGCGAGCGCCGCGGTGATCCAGCGGGCGGCTTCCTCGTGAGCCGCGACCGACATCTGGTAGACCAGCACGGCGCGCAGGGTCAGGTCCTTCTGGGTCATTTGCCAGAAGGGTAGCTGCGGCTGTGGAACGGCGTCGGAGGCGTAGGCGGCGATCACCGCTCGCGGCGCACACATCTGCAGGTCGTCGGACAGGTTCGCACCGAGGGCGACCTCGATGATGCGGTTCACACGTGCCGGACCACCCAGCGTCTGCTCGAGCGCCGCTGGCACGGACCCTGCGCGGTAGTCGATCACCGTGTCAGCGCCCGCCCGGCGAGCGAGTTCGGCCTGTTCCGGTCGGCTGACGGTGGCGATGACCCGCGCCGCGCCGCCGGCGCGAGCCATCTGCACCGCGTAGAAGCCCACGGCACCGGCCCCACCCTGGACCAGCACGTGCAGGCCCTCGACCGGTCCGTCGGCAAACACACAGCGGTGTGCGGTCATCGCTGGAATACCCAGGCAGGCACCCGACTCGAAGCTCACCGGATCGGGCAGTTTCACCGCCTTGGAAGCCGGTACGGTGGTGTATTGGGCGGCGGTGCCACCCGGCCGGTTCCAGGTCGCCTCGTAGACCCAGACGCGCTCACCAATGCGGGCCGGATCGACGCCCTTGCCGACCTGATCGATGACGCCTGCGCCGTCCTGGTGGGGAACCACCAGCGGGAACGGCATGGTCATCCCCCGCAGGCCGCTGCGATTCTTCGTGTCCGAAGGGTTGACGGCAGACATCCGCACCCGAACCCTGACCTCGCCCTCCGCAGGGCGGGGATCGGGCAGATCGCCCACCTGCAGCACCTGCCTGGCGGGTCCCTTGGTCTGATACCACGCTGCTTTCATCGTCAAGCACTCCTCCAGGGCGCTGACGGGCAGCCTGGTGGGTGGCTGCTTCCGTCATGCGAGTGCCGCAAGTTTACCGATGCCCGCCGCTCTGCCCAGGGTGGACACGAAGGTTTACCAACGCTTACAAGCCCCTGCGCGGCAGCCGTCTCAACGGGGGGTAGCATCGATCGGGTCAGACGCGTGCCGATCTTCCTCCTCGATCAACGGTCCGCCTGATCCACGATCCAACCCTCCAAGGAGATTGCAATGAAAAAGCATCTATTTCCCGCCCTCGTGGCGAGTCTGATCGTGTTCGGCCTGCCAGCGAGCGGCTCGGCGCAAACCCGCGCGGCGGTGCCGCAACTCGCCCAAGCGCACTCCCACCCGGTGAGCAACGCCGCGCCTGAGGGCGCCGGTCCAGGCGCAGGCGCCGGCCCGATGAGTGGCATGCGCATGCATGGCGGCGCAGCCATGATGGGGGAGCGCGGCTGGCTCCATGGCCTGGGCTTGAGCGAGGCTCAGAACGACCAGGTGTTCGAGATCATGCACGCGCAGGCGCCCAAGATGCGCGCGCAGAGCAAGGCGGTTCGCGCGGCACGGGCCGAGCTCGACGCGCTGTCGACTGCGCCCAATCTCGATGCGGCGCAGCTGAGGGCGGCAAGCGACAAGCTCGCCAGAGCGCTCGCTGACATGAGCGAGAGCCGAGTTCGCACGCGTCAGCAGATCTTTCAGGTGTTGACACCTGAGCAGCGGCAAGTGGTCGCAGCCCGGATCGCCGAGCGCCATCAGCAGGGTGGCCCTGCGGGTGGCATGCGCCATGACGGGCGCTCACGGGGTCCGGGTCAGCCCGGGCAGCCGGGCGCGGCACCTGTTGCACCGACTCCGCAACGCAGCTGAGGGCGCGGTGCGGCCGAGGGCGAGCCTCAGCGGGCGAGTGCCGCGCTGATCGTGCCGAACAGCTCGTCGGCGTACGTGCTGTCCAGCCAGCGGATGATCGCGACCAGCTCGAGGTCGCGGTCGATCCAGGTGAAGGACGACCCCGCGCCGATGGCAAACTCGCTGGTCGCGGGTGCCGCTGGGAAGACCTGCCGCGTGCCGTTTAGCCAAAGCAGATAGCCATAGAAGGGTGCGATCGCACAGGGCTGGCTCATGCGCTCGAGCCAGCGCATGGGGAGGACCTCCCGTCCCTGCCATTGGCCGTTTGCGAGCATCAACTGACCGATCAGGGCCTGGTCTTCGCAACTGATCGAGACTCCGCCTCCCCAGTGACTGCCGCCGGGCACTGAGGGCATCAGGCGAGCGCCCACCTCGACCCAGGCGTGGTCGTAAGGCCGCCAGCTCCAGTGACGGCTTGCGCCGATCGGGGTCATGATCGCCCGAGCGAACACGTCGGGCAGCGGCTCCTCGAAGAGGTACAAGAGCGCAAGCGCCAGCTGATTGATTCGCACATCGTTGTATTCCCAGAAGCGCCCTGGCGTCTCGAGCGGTCGGGGCTCACCCTTGCGACCTGACGGCCCTGTCGTTACGGGCTGGAAGGCGAGCCGCCGATAGCGGTCAACGGTGTCCGGGAGCCCCAGGCATTGTCCTTCCCATTCACTGGTCTGCTGCAGCAGATGGGTCCAGGTCACCAGGCTGTTGTGCGGGCCTTCAAAGCCGATTTGTGCGGGCACACGGCGTCGTACCGGTTCGTCAGGATCGGGAAGCAGCCCCTGACCGTGGGCATGGCCCGCGAGCAGCGCGAGATAGGTCTTGGCGACACTAAAGGTCAGGTCTGCTCGGTGAGGCTCGCCCCAGCGGGCGAGCTCGCGACCGCCCTGCAGGATCAGCCCGCTCGCCGGGCCTCTGGCTGAGACCGGACCGAGCAGGCGATTCCAGGGGGCGGGGTCGGCACCGTGGATGCCCCAGGCGAGGCCGGCCGGGTCGGGCTCGCGGCTCCAGGGCGTTTCATGGGCGATTGCAAAGGCCACCGCGTCGGCGAGTCGCTGGTCGTTAAGTCGGACGGCGTTGGATGAGTCCAAGGGCGGTTTCTCCAGGCGGTGGCATGCGGGCGCAAAACCGCGCGACAGGCTACCATCGCCGGATGAATACTTCAGCAACCAACCGGCCCCTTGGCGCCGATGAGCTCGATGAGCTCGAAGGGCTGCTTGCCCAGGCTCACCCCGAAGACTCGATGCTGGTCGATGAACTTGACGGCTTTTGCGCGGCCGTGGCGACCAGCCCCGAACCCATTGATGAAGAGCGCATCTTGCGCGAGGCCCTGGGTGGAACGCCAGAGGAGGCTGGAGCCCGCATGAATCCAGCGCAGCTTGCTCGCCTGGTCGACCTGATCGGTCGCCATCGTCGCAGCGTGCTGTCGCGACTGGCGAGTGAACGGGCCTTCGAAGCCGTACTGGGGGTTGATGACCGCGGTCAGGCTCTCGCCGATGCCTGGGCCGTGGGCTATCTTCGCGGCTTCAACCTGCAGCCCGAGGCCTGGGAGTCGCTCGAGGACGACGAGGTCTGCGTGGAGGCGTTCGAGCTGATCCTGCGGTTTGCCGACGAGACCGATCCCGACGCCGAAGAAAATGACGTCGAGCCGATCGCCGACGATGAGCGCGAGGAATTGATGGACTTGATGATCGAGGGCGCCCAGGAACTGTTTCTGAGGCTCGCGCCCGCGCGAGAGCGCGCGCTCAAGCCCGCACCCTTCCGGCACGCGGCCCGCGAGCCCGGTCGCAACGACCCCTGTCACTGCGGCAGCGGCCGCAAGTTCAAGGCTTGTCACGGCCGCTGAGCGTTCGGCAGGCACTGCCCGTCGACCTTGAGCAGGATGCGAACCAGACCCCGGCGCTTCCAGCGCCGCTCATTCCGGGCGAATGGCCCTCAGGAGACCTACCCATGAATTCTTCTTTGCGAATCGCTCTCGTCACTGGTGGCGGCACTGGGATCGGCCGCGCGGCCGCCTGTTCACTGGCCGGCGCCGGCTGGCAGGTTGTGGTGACCGGCCGGCGGGCGGGGCCGCTCGAGGAGACCATCGCGGCGGTCGGATCGAAAGGCCCTCAACCCGTGGCAATGACCGCTGATGTGGGCGACCCTGGAGCGGTCGCGCGGCTGTTCGCCGACGTTGAATCACGCTACGGCCGGCTCGACCTGCTCTTCAACAATGCCGGGACCGGCGCTCCGCCGATCCCGCTCGAGGATCTCAGCTGGGAACAGTGGACGACCGTGGTCAGCGCCAACCTCAATGGCGCGTTCCTCTGCACCCAGCAGGCTTTCAGGATCATGAAGGCCCAGTCGCCCCAGGGCGGTCGCATCATCAACAATGGTTCCATCTCGGCCTACACCCCACGGCCGTACAGTGCGCCCTACACGGCCACCAAGCACGCGATCACGGGTCTCACCAAGTCCTGCGCCCTCGATGGCCGGCGCTACAACATCGCCTGTGGCCAGATCGACATCGGCAACGCCGCCACCGACATGACCCAGCGGATGAGCACGGGCATCCTCCAGCCTGATGGCAGCATGCGACCCGAGCCGCGAATGGACGTGCGGTTGGTCGGCGATGCGGTGCTTCAGATGGCCAGCCTACCCCTCGAGGCCAATGTGCTGTTCATGACCGTCATGGCCACGGCCATGCCTTTCGTGGGCCGCGGTTGAGCCAATCACAGGCGGTCTGGCTCACTCAGCGAGCGGGCCCTGCCGCATCGAAGGCTTCGAGCAGGGCAGCGGCGCCCTGCGCACCGCTCACCGCCATCCGGCGGTTGATGATGAAGCAGGGTACACCGCTGATGCCGGCCTCGCGGGCGCTGCGATCGGCATCGGCGATCGCAGCGAGCCGCTCGGTGTCGCTCAAGGCCCCCGCGATCGAGGCCTCCTGCAGGCCGGCTTCTCGCGCGATCTCCTTGAGGACTGTGTCATCGGTCAGATCACGCCCCGCCTGAAAATAGGCCTGGAAGAGCGCCTCGGCCAGCTCATCCTGGCAACCCTGTGCCGCGGCCGCTTCCATCAGGGCGTGGGCCGCCAGCGTATTCGGCTGACGGGTGATCGCCGCCATGTCGAGGGCGAGCCCCACCGCGTTTGCCGCGCTCCGTACCCTTTCGTAGAGGCGGGTCGTGTCGTCGCTGCCGAACTTGCGGCGCAGGTAGTCGCTGCGGGCAACGCCCTCTCGCGGCAGGTCCGGATTGAGCTGGAAGGGGTGCCAGCGGATCGTGATCATCGAGTCTGGGTGGTCTTCCCGATAGCGCAGAAGAGCCGCCTCGAGCTGGCGCTTGCCGACAAAGCACCAGGGACAGACGACATCGGACACGACATCGATGCGCAACTCGGGCGTGGATTGGCTCATGCGAGGACCTCGATGGACACGGATTAAGGCGAGGCCGGCCGGTCTCGCGCACTACAATGATCCCAGAACCGGCGTCCGTCCTCCAGGATTCCGCCCCGGCAACCCCGCAACCCCGCAACCCCGAAAAGAGCTCCTTTCCCATGAGTGCTTCTCAGCCGTTCAAGGATCGCATCGTGCTCGTGACTGGCGCGAGCCGTGGCATTGGTCTCGCCTGCGCTGCCCGTTTCGCGCAGGCGGGCGCCAGGATCGTGGGGGTCTCCCGCAGTGCCGAGAACCTGTCCGAGGCGCAGGGCGTGCTGGCCCGGCAGGGCCTTCAGATGGCTGCGGCGATTGCAGCCGACCTGCAGGATGTCGCTGCGGCTGCCGCCCTGGTCGAGCGCGTGGAGGCAAGCGTCGGACCGATTGACACCCTCGTCAATTCGGCAGGCGGGGCCCGCCGCTACACGGTTGCCGAGCTCAATCCGGAGCGCCTGCGCGATGCCATGCAGGCCAAGTATTTCACCTATATCAATGTGCTCGAGCCGGTCCTGAAGAGGATGGCGCTCCGCCGTGCAGGTGCCGTGGTCAACATCGTCGGTCAGGGAGGCCGGCAGGCCCGCGAAACCCACATTGCCGGCGGCGCCGCCAATGCCGCACTGATGCTCGCCACCGTTGGCTACGCGCGCGGCTATGCGCCGCTGGGCGTTCGCATCAACGCGATCAATCCAGGTCTGACCCGCACTGGACGCGTCGATCAGGGCCTGGAGGCCCAGGCGCGAGCGAGCGGACGCCCGAAGGACGAACTGCTTGCCGAGGCTGTGGCGGCCATCCCGATGGGTCGAATGGCCGAGCCTGAGGAGATCGCCGAGGTCGCCTTTTTCCTCGCCTCGCCGGCGGCGAGCTATGTGAGCGGCACGGTGATCCCGATGGATGGCTGCAGCGCCTCGGTGATCTGAGCATGTCCCAGACCCCAGCCTCGCCGGTTGAGCGTCAGGCCGCACTGCTGCGGCTACGCAGGAGCCTGAGCACCTGCGAATCGGCATCGCAGCTGATCCTGTGCTGGCGGGCCGAACCGGCCTTGCTCGCTGCCTTGCCGCCGCGCTACGGCGAAGTCCTCGAGAGCCTGCTCACCCGCGTCGAATCGGCTGCTGCTTTTGGGGCAGAGAGTTGCTCGTTCAGCTTGAACGACCTGAGCGCGCAGCTGGCGCTGTGGCTCGACAAGGCCGAGCGGCAGCTCGAGCGCTGAGCTCGGTCCGGCTCTCGTCGCCCCAGCCCATCACCATGACATTCGGTCAGAACTCGACCCCAGGGGGCCAGAGCGCGACGCCTTATGCCGGCCTCACGCCGGAGGTGGTGCTCGATGCGCTCGAAGCGGTGGGGGTGCGGGGTGATGGTCGTCTGGTCGCGCTGAACAGCTATGAGAACCGGGTTTACCTGGTGTATCTCGAGGAGGGCGGCTCGCTGGTAGCGAAGTTCTATCGGCCGGGCCGCTGGACCGATTCGCAGATTGCCGAGGAGCATGAGCTGCTCGCCGAGCTCGCCCGCGCCGAGGTACCTGCGGTCGCGCCCATCCCGCTCGTGGCGGTGCCTTCGGCGCAGGACATCGGCCACCCGTCGCAAGCGCCCGCGACGATTCTCGCTGGCGGTTGCCTTGCGCGCTGGAGCGGATTTCGATTTGCACTCTTTGCGCGCCGCGGCGGTCGCGCGCCGGAGCTGGATCAGCCCGGCGTGCTTGAGTGGCTGGGGCGCTTCATCGCACGTATCCACAGGGTCGGTGCGCGAAAGCCTTTCGTGACCCGGCCATCGGTTGATCCACAGAGTCTGGGCGACGCAGCGCGAAACGCAGTGCTCTCGAGCGGCCTCTTGCCGGAGACCTGTGAGCGTGCCTGGATGCAGGCAGTCGATCGGGTGCTCGAGCGGGTGAAGGCTGCGTTTGCGAGCTTGCCGGACCTCGAGCGCATCCGCCTGCATGGCGACTGCCATCCCGGCAATGGCCTCTGGACCGATGAGGGGCCCCATTTCGTCGATTTCGACGATGCGCGTAACGGGCCGGCGGTCCAGGACCTGTGGATGCTCTTGTCGGGGCGCGGATCGGCGAGTGCGCTCGAGGCCGAGGCCCTGTTGGCGGGCTATGAATCGATCCGCCCTTTCGATCGACGCGAACTCCGCTTGATCGAGCCGCTGCGCAGCCTGCGGCTGATCCACTACAGCGGCTGGCTCGCCAGCCGCTGGGATGATCCGGCCTTTCCGGCCGCCTTTCCCGATTTTGGCAGCACCCGTTACTGGAATGAGCGCACGCACGAGCTGCTCGAGCAGCTCGTCGAGCTCGACGTCGACAGGGTTGACGACTGAGGAGCGGCGCGCGCCTCGACTACAATCGTTCCGAAGAATCCTTTCAACCAAGAGTGAATCGATGAGCATCAAAACCATCGGAATCATTGGCGCTGGCACCATGGGCAGCGGCATCGCGCACGCCTGCGCGCAGGCCGGCCTCGATGCGATCCTGCAGGACATCAACGAGGCGGCGCTGGACAAGGGTCTGCGCACAGTAAGCGCTTCCTTGGACCGTTTGGTCAAGAAAGGCACGCTCGATGAGGCCGGCCGCGATCAGGCGCTCAAACGGGTCTGCACGACCACCCGCACCGAGGACCTGGCGCGTGCCGATCTGATCATCGAGGCAGCCACCGAGAACGAGGCGCTCAAGCTGCGCATCCTGGGCGCAATCGATGCGATCGCGCAGCCCGGCACCGTCATCGCGACCAACACCTCGTCGATCTCGATCACCCGGCTTGCGGCGAGCTTGCGTGAGCCAGAGCGGTTCGTCGGCTTGCATTTCTTCAATCCGGTACCGGTGATGGCGCTCGTCGAGGTCATCCGCGGCCTGCGCACTTCGGATGCAACGGTCGAAGCGGTGACCGAGCTCGCCCGCGCGCTTGGCAAGACCCCGATCGGGGTCAAGAACAGCGCGGGCTTCGTCGTCAATCGGATCCTCTGCCCGATGATCAACGAAGCGATCTTTGCCCTCGGGGAGGGGCTTGCCAGTGCCGAGGAGATCGATGCGGGCATGAAGCTCGGCTGCAATCATCCCATCGGCCCGCTGGCGCTTTGTGATCTGATCGGCCTCGATGTCGAGCTCGCGGTGATGGAAGTGCTTTACTCCAACTTTAACGACCCTAAGTATCGGCCGGCGCCGCTCTTGCGCGAGATGGTCGATGCGGGGCTGCTCGGCCGCAAAACCGGTCGCGGCTTCTACCGTTACCCGAGCTGACCGATCGCGTTTGGGCTGTTGCCGATCGCCCCTGGAGGACTTCGCGCCATGGAGATCTTCGACTACGACAACATCCTGCTCCTGCCTCGACGCTGCGTGGTGTCGAGCCGGCGGGAGTGTGATCCTTCGGTCGAGCTGGGAGGGCGGCGCTTTCGCATTCCGGTTGTGCCCGCGAACATGAAAACCGTCGTCAATGAAGCGATCTGCGAGCAGCTCGCTCGGGAGGGCCACTTCTATATCCACCACCGTTTCGATGTCGATGCGCCCGCCTTCGCGCGCAGGATGCGCGACGCGGGGCTCTACGTGTCGATTTCGCTGGGCGTAAAGGAGGCTGACCGCGAGGCGGTGCGTCGGCTTGCCGCTGACGGTCTGGGGGCTGATTACGTGACGCTTGACATCGCGCACGGACACGCCGACTCGGTCCGGGAGATGATCGGTTTTATCCGCACGCATCTGCCTCAGACCTTCATCATCGCCGGTAATGTCGGAACTCCCGAGGGCGTGATCGACCTTGAGGCCTGGGGCGCAGACGCGACCAAAGTGGGCATCGGACCCGGCAAGGTCTGCATCACCCGGATGAAGACCGGTTTTGGAACCGGCGGCTGGCAGCTTTCGGCCCTCAAGTGGTGTGCCAGGGTGGCGACCAAACCGATCATCGCCGATGGGGGCATCCGCGAGCATGGTGACATTGCCAAATCGGTTCGCTTCGGGGCGACGATGGTGATGATCGGTTCCATGTTCGCCGGCCATGAGGAGTCGCCTGGCGCGACGGTTGAGGTCGACGGCCGCCTCTACAAGGAGTACTACGGCTCGGCCTCGGAGTTCAACAAGGGTCATCGTAGCTTCGTCGAGGGCAAGCGCATCCTCGAACCGGTCAAGGGGCGGCTTGCGGACACCCTGCGCGAGATGGAGGAGGACCTCCAGAGTTCGATTTCCTATGCGGGTGGTCGGCGCCTCGCCGACCTAAGGCGCGTCAATTATGTGATCCTCGGCCACGACAACGATTCGAGCTACCTCATCTAAGCGGGGTGCCCCATGTTGCCGCTGCTCACCCGATCGTTGCTGATCATGCTGCTGTCGGTTGCGATCGGCGGATCGGGCCCTCCGGTGGTGGCGAGCGAGCGTTTGGCGGGGCAGGCAAGCCCGCCGCCAACCGGCCCGTCCGGGGCCGCACCCGTGACCCTCACGGCGCGCCTGTGCCTGGACCCGGCCATTGAATCCAGCTGCCTCGATCGGGACCGCTTGTTGGCCCAACTGTGGCCGCAGTCGCCGGTGGGCACCCAGGGGGCCCGGCTGCCGGACGGGTCGCTCCTTGAACTGGTCGCGCTGCGCGGGATCCGCACCGACGGCGACCGTCAATTTGCGCTTTCCATCTTCGAACGGGTGAGGCTCGAACCCCAGGGACGACGGCCCGATTGCCATGCCTGCGTACCGGGCATGGAACTCATCGTCTGGCGCGAGCGCGAGCGCCGCTGGTCAATCCTCGCCCGTTCAACCGAGCTCCAGGGTCCGGGGAGCTGGGGCGAGCTGAGCGTGCGGGACTTGCGTATCGAGCATCTGGGCGGCGATCGCTTCCTGATCGGTCTGGCAAGTGGCTACACCGGGCAAGGCGTCACCGAGACCGCCCTCTCCTGGTACGGCAACCTTGCGCCCAGCGGCGCCGCGAGCCCGCGCGTGATCGACCTCGGGACGATCTCGACCGGCAGCCATGTTTGCGGCAATGGACATCTGCAGGAGAGCCGAGAGGCCCAGGTCGTCACGCTGTTTCAGGGCGCGGGCTTGCCCGCCTTTCTGCGGATCGAGAACTCGCGATTCTGCCGTGATGACCAGCCGCCGGTCAGCCGAGCGCCGAGCGTTCATCCGATCGATCCGGTGACGATGCGGATCCGGGTCGGACCCTGAATCGGGGCCCCGATCCTGGGGCGCGTGCCCGCCGCGTTCAGCGGCCTGGCGGAGGATCCCTGAGTTCGCCTTCGCCAAGCCGGCGTTGCATCAGCACGGTGTCGATCCAGCGGTCGAATTTCCAGCCGCTCGCGGTGAGCAGGCCCGCAAAGCGGAACCCGCAGGCGGCGTGTAGCCCGATCGACGCCGTATTGGCGCTGTCGCCGATGACTGCAATGATCTGTCTCGCCCCCGCTTGTTCGGCCCGCGTGATCAGCGTCTCCAGAAGCTGGCGGCCAATGCCACGTCCGCGGGATTGCGCGTCGACGTAGATCGAATTTTCCACGCTGAATCGGTAGGCGGGCCGGGTGCGAAAGTAGTTCACGTAGGCATAGCCCTTGACCTCGCCATCGAGCTCGGCGACCAGGTAGGGGAAGCCGTTGCCAAGAACGTCGTCGCGGCGGCGCGTGATTTCCGCGAGATCGGGCGGCTCGAGCTCAAACGAAGCACTGCCGTGCTGCACATGATGCGCATAGATCGTCTGGATCGTGGCGAGATCTGTCTCGCGACTGTCTCGGATCACGAGTGGCGGATTCGGCTGCAGCCGGCTCATGCTCCCGATCCAGTCTCGCGCCGAGGATGATCGGCGAGGAGCTGTCGCGCCCCGGTATCGCCGATCTTGCCGGCGAGCGCTCGCGCAAGGGGCACCTCGAAGTGCGCGCAAATCCGCTCCCAGACGGCGAGCCGCTCGGCTGCATCGAAGATCAGCCAATCGCCAATCTCATCGAGCGTGCGAGCACAGCCCTCGCACAGGCCGCTCGCCGGGTCGATCCGGCACACCGCGATACAGGGTGAGGGCACCTCGAGCGGGATCATCGCGCCGGCGTTCGACCCATTCATCGGGAAGCCTCCGCGGGGTCGGTGCCGTCGGCCGGAGCCACCGAGATCAGTGCAGCGCCTTCGGTCACCTGCTCGCCCACCGCCGCATGGAGCTGTGCGACCCGGCCTGCGCGTGGTGCGCTGATCGTGTGTTCCATCTTCATCGCTTCGAGCACCATGAGTGGTTGTCCTGCGCTCACCGTATCACCTTCGGCAACTCGCAGTTCGATGACCTTGCCCGGCATGGGCGCGCGCAGTTCGGCCGAGGGCCCTGCTGCGCCACCGTCATCGCTGCGCGCGGTGTCTTCGCTCACCCAGGTGAATCGGTGGTGGTTACCCGACTCGAACAAGTGCAGGGTCGAGCCGCTCCAGTGCATGCCCGCGCTGAAACGGCGCCCGTCAATGAGGCCCGAAAGCCTCGTTCCGGAGCCGTCGGGCCTCACAGCCTCCAGGCAAAGGCTGGCCGCCCCGTCGTGGACCAGCAGACGGGCATCCCGTTGATGCACGACCGATAGCTCGATCGGTGTTTCGGATCCCAGGTCGATCAGTCGGAGCCGCTCCGCTCCGGTGCCAAAGGCGCGCCAACCATCGCGCCGGGCCCAGGGGTCGCACCAGCGGCCCGTCGATCCTTCGGCCCGGTCGGCGCGGCAAATGATCGCGGCCGCCGCGATGGCCCTTGTCCGGCCATCGGCACTCGTCGGTGCGTGGGGCAACAGGCGCTCACGTTGCCGCTCGATCAGACCGGTATCCAGCCGACCGGTGACGAAATCGGGCTCCTGCATCAGCCGGGCGAGCAGTGCCACATTGCAGGCGGGGCCGGCCAGTTCGATCTCAGCCAGTGCCTGTCGCATTCGGAGAATGGCCTGGGCCCGGTCCGTGCCCCAGCAGATCAGCTTGCCGATCATCGGATCGTAGTGGGGTGTGATCGTGTCACCGGCGCGCACCCCGGCATCGATCCGCACGGCCGCTGGCTCGCCCGACGGACCGTGCCAGCAAAAGTGGGTTGCCTCAGGAAGGCGCAGGTGCTCGATCCGGCCGATCGAGGGCAGAAAGCCGCGCTCGGGCTGCTCGGCGTAGAGCCGGACTTCGATCGCATGACCAGTGATCGAGAGTTGGTCGCCGCGCAGGGGCAGTGGTTCTCCGGCCGCGATCCTAAGTTGCCACTCGACCAGATCCTGGCCCGTGATCATCTCGGTGACGGGATGCTCGACCTGGAGCCGGGTATTCATCTCCATGAAATAGAAACGCCCATCGGGCTCGACGATGAATTCGACCGTCCCCGCTCCCTCATAGCCAACCGCCTGGGCGGCTGCAATCGCTGCCTCGCCCATGGCCAGACGCCGCGCTGCGTCCATGCCCGGGGCGGGCGCTTCCTCAATCACCTTTTGATGACGACGCTGGATCGAGCAGTCTCTTTCGAAGAGGGACACGCAATGCCCATGACGATCGGCAAACACCTGGATCTCGAT
>CAZAVT010000067.1:0-11566 GCA_964488395.1 uncultured Burkholderiaceae bacterium
AGGATCGACGCCAGACTGATCGCCCCATTATTGGACGAGGGGTTCGGCATATAGCCCTCGAATTTGTCATTGGCGACGAAGATCAGATTCGGCACCCAGATCGAGAGGGTCGGGATCTGGGTCACGACGACCCGCTGCGCCTCGTCCATGGGCTTGATGCTGTCGGCAATCGTCGCCGATTCCTTGGCCGCAAGCGACCACTTCTCGAGGTCCGGATCGAAAAAGCCGGAGTAGTTGAGAAAGGCGTCTTTGCCGTAGAGGTTGTAGAACGAGTCGTAGACCACCACGATCGCGCCCCACTGGACGAAGAGCATCTCGTATTCTTTGGTCTTGGACTGGCGATCCATGTAGACCTGGCGATCCATTGGTTCGAGCACCAGATCGATCCCGGCCTTGCGAACATCCTCGCGGATGATCCGCACCGACTTGTCATAGTCATTCCGGACGCTCTCATACATCATCTTGATCGAGAGTTTCTTGCCGTTCTTTTCGACGATACCGTCACCGTCGGTGTCGACATAGCCGGCTTCTTTGAGGATGCGCTTGGCCGCATCGATGTTGAACGCGGGATACTCAATCTTGGACTTGACAAAGTCCTTGTAGATCGGGGAGACCGCGCCATTCATCGGCACGCCCGCTCCCTCAAGCGCGAGACGGACGATCTTGGGACGGTCAATGCAGTGGGCAATCGCCCGACGAACCGCCAAGTCGGCGGCAAATTCGCTCTTCTTGCCGTTGAACCCGATGTAGGCATAGCCCGGCGACGGCGGCTCGAAAATCCGGTACTTCGGATTGTTGCGAAACTGGGCGGCCATGGAGGGCAGGAACTGCCGGCTGGTGGTGTCGATCTCACCTGTACGCAGGGCAAGCACGACCGCGTTGTCGTCCTTGTAGACGCGGTAGACGATGCGATCGATCGCGGGTCGGCCAAGCGCTGCGGGCCAGTCGGGGTTGCGATCCACGATGTAGTACTGGCCCTTCTTCCACTCGGTGAGCTTGTACGGGCCGAGTCCCGTCACACCCCCCGCGTCGTCGTTGAGCGTCATCGGAGCGCTGACGTTTTCCCAGCGATGTTTGGGCATGGGCGCAACCCAGAACATCATGACGTCCATGAAACCGACCTGGGCGGTCTTCAGCTTGAATTCCACGGTCAGCTGATCGATCTTGCGGACTGAGGCGACATTGCTGAACCGTGTGTTCTGAAACATCTTGTGCTTCACGAGATACTCACTCGTGAAGATGACATCGTCCGCACTGAAGGGAACCCCGTCATGCCACTTGATGTCCGGCGTGAGGGAAACAACGAAGGTGGTCGCCTTATCCTTGACCTCCACGTTTCGGATCAGGGTCGATTTCACGTTGCCATCAGCGTCCATGTAGCCAAACCGGGGCATCACGGTTTCTTGCAGCACGGCTGAGTTGACGTCGTTGCTCGACCAGAAATTAAGCGTCTGAATGTCGCCCAACAAGCCGATATTGAGGATGACGTTGCGTCGGGTCTGAGCCACTGCCGGGCCCGCCGCCACGGCGGCCGTCAGGGCTGCGCCCGCTTCCATGAATGATCGTCTGTCGGTCATCGAAGATCTCCTTTGAGTCGGGTTGCGATACGGCACGAACCGATCCGTCTCGTTTGCCATCAGCTGATGCTATCGGCGAGCGGCACGCTATGTCTACTGAATTTTCTCGAGCTGCGTGCTGGACCCGTGCGCCCACGACGGCCGTCGATCAGACGCGATCAACACCGGCAGGCGATCACCTGCCAGGCCGCATGAAAGTCTCACCGGGCAGGCCAGGCGCGTGAACCGGCTGCCGGCGGGCCCGTGTCGCCTGCTCGAAGGCATAGCCCAGCGACAGCAGCCGCGCTTCCCCGAAAGCCGTCCCAAGAAAGGACAGGCAAACCGGCAGACGGTCGCCGGTGAAGCCCGCGGGCACCACGAGATCAGGTAGACCCGAAAGATTGGCGAGGTTGGCTGCCGAGCCCGGCGCTGGCCCGGTCGGATCAGCACTGTGGCCCGCGACCAGGGCGGGTCGGCGGATGGCGGTCGGGTAGACCAGGGCATCGAGCTGGTGCGTGCTCAACAAGCCAGTGACGATCGACTCGACCAAGTTGAGGCCATGCATCCGCGCGCTCTGGTAGCGGTAGTCGGCGAGCGAGCCGCTCGCGGCCTCACGCTCGAACTGGGCCCATCGGCCCGGGTTGGAACCGCTACCTGGGCCGCCCCCGGCGGGCAGGCGACGAGCCCGCACAATCAAGTCCTCCAGGGACTTCGGATATCCCGAACCCAAGGTCGAAAGGTACTGCGCAAGCGCCGGCGCGAACTCGGGCAGACGGATCGCATCGAAGAGGCTGTCCTTGAGCGCAAGCAACCACGGCGGGTAGTGCACATCGACAAGCTGTGCGCCTGCTCTGCGCAGCGCGTCGAGGCTCGCCTGGAAGACCCAGTCGACGTCGGCATCGGCACCCGCGAAATCGCGCGCCACGCCAAGCCGAGCGCCGCGTAGCGCCTGCGCGTCGAGACTACGGGTGTAGTCGCTACTCGCGCGTCCCAGGCTCGCTCGTGTGCCCTCATCAGCAGCGTCGATACCCGCCAACACGCCGAGGGCTGCCGCCAGATCGGCGACGTGACGCGCCATCGGCCCGGCAGTGTCCAGGGTGGGCGACAGCGGGACGATCCCATCCCGGCTGATCAGACCACGGGTCGGCTTGAGGGCCGCGAGGCCCTGAGCAGCGGCCGGTCCGCGGATCGAGCCACCGGTATCCGTGCCGATGCCGATGGGTGCATAGCCTGCAGCGACCGCTACTGCCGTACCGCCGGAGGAACCAGACGTGCTCCGGGCAAGGTCATGGGGATTGCGCGAATAGCCGATGATCGAGCTGAAGGTACCGCCCGAGGCGAACTCGGACAGATTCACCTTGGCGAGGATGATGGCCCCGGCAGCACGTAATTGCCGCACGAGAAACGCATCGTCGGGCGGGCGTGCACCCTCGAGCAGGATCGACCCCGCGGTGGTGGGCAGATCGGCCGTGTCGATGTTGTCCTTGAGCACCACCGGCACCCCATGGAGCGGCCCACGCGCCCCCTGCCGCGAGCGCTCATCATCCAGGGCGCGAGCCGTTTCGAGCGCCTGCGGATTGAGACTGATCACCGCCTGCAGGCGTGGGCCCTGACGGTCGAAGGCTTCGATGCGGGCAAGACTGCGCGCCACGAGAGACTGCGCACTCAGGGTGCCGGCCTCGCAGGCCGCCTGGATATCGCCCAGCGTCGCGTCGCCCAGTTCCATCGCTTGCGATCGATCGTCGGGTCGTTCGGTGAGTCGCTGCATGGGCGCCATGGGTGTGAATCGGGGTGAGCCTCAGTCTACCCTGCGGGCATGCTCAGCGGTCAGCCTGCTTGGGGCACAGGTACTGCCAGATCGCATCATCGGGCTCCACACCAAGCCCAGGTCCCTGAGGCACTTCGAAAAAACCCTCGGCGCATCGCATCGTGGTCCGGACAAATCGTCGGTTGCGATCGAAGACCGAGTGCTGGTACTCGTGCATGGCGCAGCGCGCCAGGGTCGCCGACGCCTGCAGACTGGCGGCCTGAAAGATGCCCAGACCGATCGTGGCATGGGGAATGACGCGCAAGTGAAAGGCCTGTGCCATGCGACCGATCTGAACGAACTGGCTCACCCCCGTGTGGGCCATCTCGGGCTGCACGATGGACATCACTCGGCGCTCCATCCGCAGCCGGTATTCGTAAGCGGTGTACCACTCCTCGCCCAGGGCAAGCGGCACCCGCGCCATGGCACTCACCTGAGCTTGCCCCTCGACATCCTCCGGAGCGCAGGGCGCTTCGACAAAGTAGGGCCGGTAGGGCATCAGCCGGTCGATCAGTTGAATCGCCTCATGAGCCGTGAATTTCCAGTGCAGGTCGACCATCAACTCGGCCTGTGCGCCCAGACTCTCCCGCAAGGCCCGCATCTCCTCGACAAACCCCTGGCCTGAAAGTCGCGGGCGAGCGCGATCCGGTCATCGAGCGTTCGACCCGGGAGCCCCGAAACATAAGCAGGAATCCGCGACAAGCGCTGTCCGCCCAGCAATTTGACCAGGGGCAGTCCAGTCACCTTGCCGAAGAGGTCCCATACCGCGATGTCGATCCCCGAGATGGCGTCGACGTAGTGCCCACCGAAAAAGCCGCGGACCCGCATCAGATCGTACAAGTCCTCCTGGATCACCACGGGGTCGGCCACATCGCGCCCCACGATCAGGGGCCCGAGGACGTCGTCGATGATGTGGGTGACCGCCTCGGGTGCGATCAGACCATAGGTCTCGCCCCAGCCCACGGTGCCATCCGCGGCGGTCAGCTTGATGAGGACCGACCGGTCCGTGCTTGGGTAGATGGTGCGGTTGCCTTGGCGCACCAGATAGCCACGCGCGCTGACTTGCTCGCCGGGACCCGTGGGCCCGAGGTAGGGAGTCTCACGCGGGATGGAAATGATGAAGGACTCGACCTGGGCGATCGGCGGGCGGGTCGAGGGGGTCATCGGGTGCTCCGATCGATTCGGGTCAGCGGATCACCGCGCCCAGCGCGCGAAGGTCGGCCGGGCTGAGCAGCAGATCCTCGAGATCGCCCAGAAAATCGCGCATATCGATCCGGTCCAGCGCATCGAGGCGAGGCCCGTCGATGCGCTGATGGGCATGCTCGATCAAGCCGCGCGAGTGCAGCACCTCCTTGGTCAGAGCCCATCGAAAGACCGCCTGGCTGTTCAGCAGGGGCAACATGCGGCTAAACAGCCTGCGCGCCAGGTCGGGCTCGCCGCGGCGGTGCGCGGCCATCAGCGCGACATGGATCTCGGCCAGCTCGATCGCGGGCATGGTGCCGCAGGCCCCCCGGCGGAGCTCATCGATGATATAGCGCCCACCTGCGCCCCCAAGGACACCCTTGAGATTTGGAGGCGCCCCAGCCAGGACGGCACTCAAACGTTGCCCGCTCGGCAGAGCCTCCTCCTTGATATAGGCGATCGAGGGCACTGCGCCTACCACTTCGAGCAGCACTCGAGGATCCAGGCCGGCGCCCACTGGCGGCGGCACATTCTGCAACATGAGGGACGTGCCGGGTACCGCTCTTGCCAGTGCCTCGAAATATCGGACCTGCGAGGGTGAATCCTTCCATTGCGGTGGTGCGGCGACCATCAGGGCGCGCGCGCCCTGCCCTGCGGCGTGCTCGGCAAGGCGACGCGTGAGATCGGGGTCGGCGCTGGTGACACCCGCGACGATAGTGACCCGGCCTGCGCACTCGTCGATGACCGCCGCAAGCAGGTGCTGGCGCTCGTCCTCGCTCAGTTGGGCGAATTCGCTCGCCACGCCTGGATAGGTGATGCCATCGACGCCACAGCGCAGCAGATAGCGGACCAGCCGCCTGAGCGAGATGACATCGGGCTCGCCTTGCGGATTGAACGGGGTCGGCAACACCGGGAAGACCCCTTCGATGATCGTGCCAGAGGGTTGATGCGTCACGGCGGCGGGCTTACCTGGAGGTTGGTGGAAAGGTCAGGTCGATGAGACGAGCGAGCGATCAGTCGAGCTTGATGCCTCGACTGGCAACGACATCGGCCCAGCGCCGGATCTCAGCCATGATGAACGTCGCGAGCTGGCTGGGTGTGGCCTGTTCTGGCGAGACGCCAAACACCGCGAATTTTTCTCGAACCTGCGGTTGGGCCAGCGCCTGGCTCAGCAACTGGGACATACGGTCGACCTCAGCGGCAGGGACGTTGCGGGCAGCAAACAAAGCCGCCCAGCCCGTGATCACGAATTCATCGCCCAGGGCGCGCAGCAGCGGAATGCCGGGCAGGCTCGCAACGGGCTCAGTTGCCGTCACGGCCAGCGCCCGAAGTCGGCCTGACTGGATGAGTGGCAAGGCCACTGGCAAGTTGACCACACCCATCGAAATGGCGCCCGAGGCGACGTCGGGCAGGAGCACGCTATCGCCCTTGTAGGGAACGGGCGTGATGCGAGTCTGCAGCTTGTGGTTCATCAGCTCGGTCGCGAGATGGGACAGCGTGCCGACGCCGCTGTTGCCCGCCGAGAGGGTACCTGCACGGCCCTGGCTCACCAGATCCTCGAGGGTGCGAAGGGTCGAGTTGGCGGCCACCGCGAGCACCATGGGCTGCGATGAGATCATGCCCACGGGCCGCAGGTCGCGCTGGATGTCGTAGGGGATGTCCTTGCGCAAGGCCGGCAGGATGGTCATCGAGGTACTGCCCATCAGGAAGAGATGGTCATCCGAGCTACCGGTCACGGTCGCTGACCCGACGATCCCGCCTGCACCTGGCCGATTGTCGACGACGATCGGCTGGTTCAGCTGCGGGCCGATGATTTCCGCCAGGATCCGCAGCGACCCATTACCCGCGCCGCCCGGCGCGAAGGGCACGACGACGGTGACGGGCCTGCTCGGCCACGGGGATTGCGCAAGGACCCATCCCGGCAGCGCGGTGAGGACGGGAAGCAGGCCAGTGGCGCCCATCAGGCGTCGGCGGGTTTGAACGTTCATGGGCAAAGCTCTTGTTTCGACGTTGATCGGCAGGGGCGGTCTTGCTAGTCAGCTTTGATCCCGGCGTCCTGGATCACCTTGCGATAGGTCTCGAACTCGTGGGCCATGAAGGTCTGGAATTCGGACGGCGTGCTACCCACTGGCGCGATGCCGCGATCCTGCAGTTTGGCTCTCGCAACGGGCGTTTTCAGAAAGGCGTTGACCTCCTCTGACAGCTTCGCGACGATCGCGGCCGGTGTGCCGGCGGGAGCCATCAGGCCATGCCAGGGCCGCATCTCGAAACCGGGCACCAGGTCCTGCATCAGCGGCAGCTCCGGCGCAAAAAACGCCCGCTCCGACGCCGTCACGGCCAAGGCGCGCAGCTTACCGGTCTGGACATGGGGCATGCTGGTCGCGGCCGCGTCGATGGCCGCCACCACCTGTCCGGAGAGCAGATCGGTGGTCATAGGCGCCGAGCCCTTGTAGGGCACATGCAGCATCGTGGTGCCGGTCTTCTGGAGAAACAGTTCCATGGCCAAATGCAGTGAAGACCCCACGCCTGAGGACCCATAGGCAAGGTTAGGATGGGCCTTCAGGAAAGTGACCAGTTCGGCCACGCTCTTGGCAGGAACCTTGTCCGTATTGACGACCAGGACCAGCGGCGTGACCCCGACCAGGCTGATCGCAGCAAAGTCCTTCACGGGCTGATAGGGAAATCGGGCTGGCTGGAGCGCAGGATTGATCGCGTTGGCGGCAATGTTGCCGATACCGATCGTGTAGCCGTCGGGCGCCGCTCGCGCCACCAGCGCCATGCCCACCGAGGATCCGGCGCCGGGTCGGTTGTCAACGACGACCGGCTGTCCCCACCGCGCCTGAAGATGCTCCGCGACGAGGCGGGCCATGCCATCGGCCGCTCCGCCAGGGGGGACGGGCACCACCAATCGAATCGGCTTGCTGGGGTACGGCGCTTCCTGGGCGAGTCCGAGGCTGCACCCAGGGCTGAGCGATGCAACCAGCAGCCCCCTCAAGGCAAGACGGCGGTATTGCAGTCGCATGGCCCCCCCTAATTCTGATCAATGGAACTTTTGATCGATCGATTCTAAGGGGGCCCTCCCGATCAACCATCCGGGTAAACCCTTGCCTGGGGAGCCTTCCAACCGCCGATCGATCCTGGGGCACAATGCGCTGAGACCAGACCACCCACCGCCCGTGTTTTGTTTCGATCAATGAAACTCATCAAGTCGCCCGCCGCAGCGCCCGTAACGGCGCCACTGACCGAACCGGTAGCCGGTCTCGGGGTGCTGGAAAAGGCGATGGCCCTGCTGAAGATCGTGTCGGGGACGGGCCTGCCGATGACCTTCACCGAACTGATGCACGCAAGCAGCCTGCCCAGGGCAACGCTGCATCGCATCCTCTCGACGCTGGTGCGCGAGGGCCTGTTGCGTCACGACGCCTATACCAGGACCTATCGGCTGGGTTTTCGACTGCTCGAATTGGCCCATGAGGTGTGGCGCGACTTCGACCTGCGTCTGGCCGCTCAGGACGAAATGGTCCGGCTGCGCGACACGACCGGCGAGATGGTGCAGCTCGGCGTGCTTGATGGCGACGCGGTGGTGCTCATCGCGAGCGAGGCGTCAGGTCGCGAGCACCCGCCCCCACAAAAAACCGGTCGCCGATTGCCGCTGCACGCCAGCGCCCTCGGCAAGGCCATCGCGGCCGCCCTCGACCCCACCCGGCAGGCTCGGGTCTTGCAAAACGACACGCGGCAGGCCTTCACCCAGCTGACGGTGGTGGACGCCGTCGCGATGCAAAGCGAATTTGACCTGACCCGCACGCGCGGCTACGCGCTCGAGGTCGGAGAACTCGATGCCGACGAGGTCAGCGTGGCCGCAGCGATCGTCGATATCGAGGGGCGACCAGTCGGCGCTCTGGGGGTCCGGGCATCGGCAACGCGGATGTCCCGGGCGCAGGCGCACAGCCTCGCACCGGCGGTGATCGGCGCGGCACGCCGCATCGTCCACAACGCAGGTGGGCAGGCCACCTCCATCGAACCTCACGCGGTACCTCCCGAGTCGCCGATCGCCGAGGTCCGATGCCTGATTCAGACACGTTCGCTGCTGGGCGAAGGCCCGATCTGGTCGCCCCGCGACAGCGCGCTCTACTGGGTCGACATCCTCACGCCGTCGATCCACCGTTACGATCTGGATACCGGGGTCGACAGCGAATGCAAGGTTGGATCGATGGTCAGCATCGCGATACCCAAAGCCTCCGGCGGGTTGCTGACCGCGACTCCGAGAGGTCTCATGGCCTTCGATAGCGAGACCCGTCGTTTCACGCTGCTGTGTCACCCGGAGGCGGAGCGACCCGGTAACCGATACAACGATGGCAAGTGCGATCGCCTGGGCCGATTCTGGGTCGGCACCCTGGACATGGCCACCGCCGCCCATCGTGGGAGCCTGTTTCGCGTTGAGGCAGACGGTCGCTGGAAAAAGATGGACAGCGGATTCACCGCGGCCAATGGCCTGGGTTGGAGCCCCGATAATCGCTTCATGTACTTTGCGGACTCTCATCGGCGAAGCATCTATCGCTATGACTTCGACCTTGAAACCGGCGAGATCACCCATCGCCAGCCACTGATCACCTTCGACGCGTCCGATGGCCGACCCGACGGCTTGACGGTGGACGAGGAAGGATGCCTCTGGGTTGCAGTCTGGGACGCCTGGCGGGTGTCACGATTCAGCCCGCAGGGTAAAGAGGTGTTGCGCGTGAAAGTGCCAGTCCCGCGCCCCACCAGCTGTTGCTTTGGCGGGGTGAATCTCGACACGCTCTATGTGACCAGCGCCTCGGTACGGCTGAGTGCAGCCGCCCTCGACCAGGCGCCCTTGTCCGGATCGGTGCTGGCGATTCAGATTCCGGGGGTGCGAGGTCTGCCCGACAGCATGTTTGCCGGCTGAGCGACAGTGCGCTGGGCGGGAGATCAGGCCTCAGTCGAGCTGAGCCTTTGAATCAACCACCAGCTTCTTCCAGATTGCAGCATCGCGCTCGATCAGCTCGGCGAACGTGGCCGGCCCAGCGCCCACCGGCTCGGTGACCTGCTTGGCGAGCGAGTCCCGCACCGCCGGGCGCGTCAAGACGTCGGTCACCGCGCGGCTCACCCGATCGATCACGCTTTGAGGGGTACCCACCGGCGCGCACAGGCCGACCCAGCCGGTGAAGGCCATGTCGCTGAGGCCCTGCTCGGCAAGCGTGGGGACTTGGGGCAGCTTCGGCAAGCGAGCCTCGGTCCCCAGGGCAAGACCTTTGACGCGGCCAGCCTCGAGCAGGGGCAACGCGGAAATCAAGCTGTCCATCATCACGCTCACGACCCCACTGCCGAGGTCGGTGTAGGCGGGAGAGGTCCCCTTGTAGGGAACGTGCTGCAGGTCCAGTTCGTATTTGACCTTCAGCGCTTCGCCCGCCAGATGTGGCGTGGTGCCGTTGCCAGAAGACGCAAAATTGAATTTGCCCGGCTGCCTTTTTGCGAGCTCGATGAATTCCTTCAAGCTGCTCACGGGCAGATCGGGGGCGCCCACCCAGACGGTCGGCGTGTTGACGATATGGCTCACCGGCAGGAGATCCTTCACTCCGTAGGAGAGTTTGGAATAGAGCGCCGGCGCGACCGCCACATTGCCGGTCGAGCAGATGCTCAGGGTGTAACCGTCGGGCGCCGCCCGGGTCACCAGCGCCACGCCGAGCGTTCCGCCCGCACCCGGCTTGTTTTCAACGACGACCGGCTGGCCAAGCACCTGCTGCAGGCCAGGCGCGATCTGGCGCGCGACCAGATCGTTCCCGCCACCGGGTGGAAAGGGCACCACCAGGGTCACTGGTCGGCTCGGCCAGGACTGGGCCCACGCGGCCGGAAGCGGTACCGCGACACAGGCGAGGCTCGTGAGAAGCGCAAGCTTTTGCAACTGACAAGGGAGGGGCATGGGAGCTCCAGATCAGGCAGGTCGATCGACCTGCGCGGCCCCGGGCGCGCCGAGTTCCTGCCAGATCTGCCACTCCGCGGCGGTCAATCGCTCCGCCCCCCGGGCGACTGACTCAAACTTGGCCGGATCCGTCAGAAGCCCCAACTGCCGGATCTCGCTCACCAAGGTCTTGAAGTGTTCAACGGCGTGTTCGGGTTTCGCCGCGATGACATGAAGCGGCAACCTCGACAGATCGTCTGCCGCCTCGCGCTCGCGCCTCGCCTGGTCGATCAACACCTGGACATCCTCAGCGGAGAGGTGCAGGCGCTTGGCCTCCCGATTGATGATTTCGGCCTCTTCCTCTGAGATCTTGCCGTCGGCCAGCATGTCGAACAGCTCCTGCTTGAGGGCGTCGCGCTCCTTGTGCAGTTGATCCGAGAACGCTGAGGACAACAGGGCGGCGGGGATCGCAAAGATGCCGATACCGATCAGCGCCAACACGATCGTGATCGCTCGTCCGGCGGGCGTGACCGGCGAGATATCCCCGTAGCCGACCGAGGCGAGCGTGATGACCGCCCAATAGATTGACTGCGGAATATTCTCGAACTTGTCGGGCTGAGCGTCGTGCTCGAACAAGTAGCCCAGGCTTGCGGTCAGGATGACGAGTAACACCATGATGAAGGCGGCAGCCGCCATGACCGGCCACTCGCGCGCGATCACGATCGCAAGTGTGCGGGTTGCACCGGTATACCGCGTGAGCTTTAGTAGCCGCAGCAGCCGGAAGATCCTCAGGAAGCGCAGGTCGATCAGATGGTGCAGCAAAGCCTCCAGGAAAAAAGGCAGGATCGCCAGTAGGTCGATCACCATTGACGGACTTTTCGCCTGCCGCAAGCGCCCCACAAACGGTGACGAAAACTGCTTCTCCTCGACGCAGCAATAGAGTCGAGCACAGTACTCAGCCGTGAAAATCGCCACGGCCATTGCGTCGATCACGATGAGTTCGATATGCAGCAGATAATTGACCGAATGCACCGACTCGAGGATCACGCTGACGACCGAAATCAGCACCCAGGCCGCGATAAAGAGATCGAAATAGCCGTGGAGCTT
>CAZAVT010000067.1:11576-12975 GCA_964488395.1 uncultured Burkholderiaceae bacterium
AAGTCGCTCGGAAAGATCAGCGCGTGCATCTTCTGGCGGAAGGTTCGTCCCCGATTCAGTTCAACAAATTCATGCCAGGCCGGCACGAGAAGACGAAACAGCTTGAGCAGGCGCAGCAGCCGCAGCACCCTCAGCGCTCGAAGATCGATCGGAACGAAGGCCTGGAGATAAAAGGGCAGGACCGCCAGCAAATCGACGACAGCAAAAGGATTTCTTGCGAAAGCGAGGCGGGGTGAGCCGCTGTCGCGGAATTGGGGATCCTCGGGCGCCGCATAGAGACGCAAGAGATATTCAAGACTGAAGACAACCACCGAGAATATCTCGAAACGCTCGAACCAAACGCGATACAGCTCGTGGACCTGTGGGACAAGCTCGATGATCAGGGCCAGTACGTTCAGGACGATCATCCAGACGATGAATCGATCGAAGGCGCGCTGATAGTTCTGGCTGTTCGTCGTGTCAAACAGCCAGGTATGCAGAAACTTTCGGGGACCGGAGGGCGCGACAAGCGCTTGCTGCTCGCGTGCAGCGCGCTCCCCCACGACCGCCGGAACAACATCAGCATCGAGATGCCGAAACGACCGGGGAGCCTCCACCGGCTCGGCAACGACGGGGCGGTCCTTGCGCGTCTCGGTCATGGTGTTGCCTCAGAAATCAGTCTCGCCGACCCGGATCGCATAACCGCCCTTGTCGCAGACCTGAATCCGCAGCTGTAGCCGCTGGTCGATCCGATCGTCGCCGGCGAGTGGGCTGATGACCACCGGAATCGCCGACCCCGGCGGAGTGGGGACAAGCTTTTCGACCACCAGATGGCCGACGGTCGCACTGTCACCCGGGATACAGCGCTCGAGGATCTGCAGAGGCTGCTCAGTGAAGGCATTGCGCGCGCGCGCCAGCGCGCCGCCGTCGGCGAAGATCGCTGTTGCGCAATTGGCCCAGCTCATGGGCGAGCTCGTGCCGGCGACGCGCACGGCACAATCGGTCGGACGAAAGTCCTCGCTCGTCGATCGAAGGGCAGACGCCTGCTTCATCCAGTCCATCAAGGACTCGGCCTGGGCCTTGGTCGTCTCGGTCTTGAGCCCCTCGCGGAAGGTCATGCGGCCGAGCCCTGCGACCGCCACCATGAGGATGACCAGAAACGTCAGGAAGCAGATATCGGCGCGTGTTGGTTTGCCGTTGGACGACGGGGCAACCGGCACGGCATTCGTGCTGGACATGCTGACCCTTCCACTAATCCGTAAAGTCAGCCGCTGGAATCGGCCACTCGACGGGGACTATGAGCGCGCTCGATCGAGCGGTCAATACCCTACCGCGGAAATGGGCGCATCAAGCCAGACCGGTTGCTCCGGCGCCACGGTCATCCGCCAGCGATGCCCGTTGGGACCTGCGCGTGCGCTTA
>CAZAVT010000068.1:0-4751 GCA_964488395.1 uncultured Burkholderiaceae bacterium
AGCGTTGGCAATGGCGAGGGGGATGCCTTCTCGACGGACGGTCGATAACATCACCGGCCAGGTATCGATCTCCGTCATGATCGCGCAACGCGGCTGCACGCAGCGAATCAACCGCCGCACGCTGCTCGCAAGCTCCAGCGGCGCCCAGGACAGCTGCAGACGCCCCGCCACCAACGCGGGCCCAAATATCGTTTGGGCTGCCGAACGACCCGCCGGCGTCAGGGTGGTCAGCCAGACCGCATGCCCGGCATCGATCAGCCCCTGAATGACGGGCGCGGCGCCGCGAAGTTCGCCCAACGACGCGCAGTGAACCCAGATCGGCGCCCGCAGGGTCGACCTGACAAAGCCCCATCGTTCGCCGATCGCAGACCGATAAAGGGGCTCCCGGCGGCCCTTTTGCCAGAGATAAAGGTGGGCAAGCGGGAGAGCCAGCAGCCAGAAGAGGCGATAGGCGGCGAGGAAGAGCCGTTCGTTCCAGCGGCCGGGAAAGGTGGTCGGGGAAACGGGCGGCGTCAGTTTATCCACAACCCGTCAGTATACTTGCGGCATGATGGACAGGAACGACTCCCTCTTGGCGACACCGAGCGAAGCCCATGCAGCCGGGCCGGCGGCGCGAGTCCTGGTGGTTGGTACCGGGTCGATCGGGCGCCGGCATATCGCCAACCTGATCGACCTTGGGGCGGAGGTCATCGCGTTCAGCTATCGCGGGCGGGCGCTGTCCGATCCAGTCAGCGGACGGGCGATCGAAAGGGTCGAGGATTGGCGCGCAGCGCTCGCCCAACCGTCCATCGATGCTGTGGTCGTGGCCAACGGCACTGACCAGCACATCAACGTGGCGCTCGCAGCAGCACTCGAGGGCAAGCACCTCTTTATTGAAAAGCCGCTCGCGAATTCGCTGACCGGCATCGACGCGCTCCTGGCGAGCGTCGAACCGGGCGGCCGGGTGGTCGAGGCCGGCTTCATGTTGCGCTGCCATCCGAACCTGCGCTGGATTCGAGAGCAGCTGCGCGGCGGCGACCTGGGCGAACTGATTCACCTGAGGGCGTCTGTGGGCCAGTGGCTGCCCGACTGGCGCCCAGGCACCGACCATCGCCAAGCGTATAGTGCGCGGCGAGCCAGTGGTGGTGGCGTGATTTTCGATTTGATCCATGAACTCGACATTGCCCACTGGCTCGCAGGTCCCATCGTCGACGTAAGTGCCATGACCCGCAACCTGCCCTGCCTGGAGATCGAAACCGAGGCGGTCGCCCAGATCGGCCTGACCATGGCAAGCGGCGCATTGGCCCAAATCCACCTTGACTACGTGCGGCCTGGCTACGGCCGCGACATGGAACTCGTTTGCCGATACGGCGTCTTACGCTGGGATTACGTCAGCGGGACCGTCAGTCTGGAGCGGGCCGGGGCTGCGCCCGAGATCGTCCATCGGGTCCCGGAGGGATTCGAGCGCAACACGATGTTTCGCGAGCATATGGCGCATTTCCTGCGCCGGATACGTATGCCCGAGATCCAGCCGATCTCGCCCCTGGGTGAGGCGGTGCATGTGCTGCGTGTCGCGCTGGCGAGCCACCAGTCGGCCATCGAACGACGACATGTCGCAATCCCCGACCCATCATCCGACAAGGCTCCCCACCCATGAACACGGTCTGTGTGATCGGTGCCCGTGGCGGCTCCAAGGGCGTCGCAGGCAAGAACATCCGGCCGCTGCTTGGCAAGCCGCTCATCGCCTGGAGCATCGAACAAGCACTCGCCTGCCCTGAGATTGATCGCGTCATCATTTCGACGGACAGCCCAGCCATCGCGCAAGCCGCGAGGGATCACGGCGCCGAGGTGCCGTTCATGCGTCCGGCCGAGCTCGCCAGTGACACGGCGGGCAAGTGGGAAGTCTGGCAGCACGCGCTTGCCGCGACCGAAGCCCACTATGGTGAACCGGTCGACCTGTTCGTGGATCTCGACTGCACCTCCCCACTGCGCGATGTCGAAGACATCAGCCGAGCGATCGCGCAGTTCAGGCGCTCGGACGTCGATGCGGTGTTTTCGGTCTGCGAGGCCCGTAAGAACCCCTACTTCAACATGCTCGAGGTCGTTGACGGCTACCAGCGGATCTGCAAGACGCTGCCCAAGCCGATTGTGCGGCGCCAGGATGCGCCGCGCGTCTTCGAGCACGTGGCCTCCATCTACGTCCTGTCGCCCGACTATCTGCGGCGTGGCACGGGATTGCTGTCGGGTCGCACCCAAGGCTATGACATCGGCGCTGCAAAGAGCGTCGATATCGACAGCGAATTCGATTTTGAGTGGGTCGAGTATCTGATGAAACGTCGGTTTGGCCGGTTGCCGGCCGGTTGATTCCAGGAAGGCGAAGATGACGCAGCGGTTCGATCTGACCGGCAAGGTCGTGGTGATTACAGGCGGTACGGGGCTCCTGGGCTCGGCCTACAGCGAAGCGATGGCCGAGCATGGCGCCCAGGTTGTCATGGCCGATCTCGCAGCGGCCGACCCTGCCGGCAAGGCGAGTGCGATCCGCACCCCGGCTGGGATCGGCGCCGTCGGCCTCCCGTGCGACGTGAGCAGCGAAGCCGATGTCGTTCGCTTATTCGAGCAGGTGATGGCTCGATTCGGTCGGGTTGATGTCGTGCTCAACAACGCGGCCGCGACCGGGGAGCACCTCATGCGTCAGGGCGCGGTCTTCACATCGTTCGAAGAGTCGACTCTCGCGGTCTGGGAGTCGGCGATCCGCGTCAACCTGACGGGCGTCTATCTGGTCGCTCGCGAAGGCGGCAAGGCTATGCTTGCGAGCGGCGCCCGGGGTAGCCTGATCAACGTGTCGAGCACCTACGGTGTGGTCGGCCCGGATCATCGGATCTACGAGGGCATGAAGTTCAACTCGCTGGCGAGCTACGCCGCGGCCAAGGCTGGCGTGCATGGGCTCACCCGATGGCTTGCGACCTACTGGGGTGACAAAGGCATCCGCGTGAACACGCTCGTCCCGGGCGGAGTCGAGAACAAGCACGATCCGGAGTTCGTTCGCCGCTATGCGGAGCGGGCCCCACTGCGCCGGATGGCCCGACGGCAGGACATGGTCGGCATGGTGGTGTTCCTCGCCTCCGATGCCTCGGCCTACTGTACCGGCCAACAGTATTTCGTCGACGGCGGCTGGACGGCTGTCTGAGCAAGCACCGATGCGCGAGACCCTGGCCCATCCGACAGCCGAGCGGCCGCCCACCTGGCAGTGCGTGCTCATTTGCTGGGGCACTCGGTACTCAACCGAGCTCATCAACAATCTGATTCAGCACATCGCAAGACACGCCAGTCGGCCGCCGCAATTTGTCCTGATCACGGACAGGCCCAAACCTGGTCTGCTCTCGTCGGTCAGAGTCGTTCCCTTCCCCGAGTACTGGATCCAACCCGAACTGCTGCGCTCCGGCTGCCAGGCCAAGCTCGCGATGTTCGAGCGCGGCGTACTCGATGACGCCCTCCCAGCGGTGTACATCGATCTGGACACCGTCGTGCTGGGCGACATGGTGCGGGTTCTCGAGCTCATGACAGAACCCAGTGCGATCGCCCTACTCCAGAGTGCGATCCTGCCCTTCGGACCGATCGGCCGTTGGGTGCATCGCCGCACCCAAGGAAGACGTTACGCCCGCGGCAATTCTTCCGTGGTCGTCTTTCACCCAGCGCACCATCATGCGATCGCCGAACGATTCCGAGCGATCCATGACCAAGACCCGGCGTTTAGCTTCCGGCCGACGCATGCAGACGAGCGATTCATCAGCTGGGTCGCACAGGCTCACGCCCGGGCAATTCCTAAGTCGCTGGTCGTTAAGTTCCCGGGCGAATTCATGTTTCCGCTGGTCGGATGGCTCAAGCTGCGCGCCCTCCTGCCCTGGGTGAAACGGCGGCGGGAGGGACTGGTGGCGGTCACGCTCTGCGGGCTGAGCATCAAGCCCGAGATGCTGCTGGCGCTTCCCGAGGGCGCACGCCTAATCGACGAAAAGAGGCGGGTTCTGATCTGGAGCCGTCGGGTGCTCGGACCGATGCAGCAGCGTATCCGCGATTTTTACGCGGGCCAGGTGCTCGCCGAAGGAAAGGACAACCCATGATCATTGCTGATCGCCCGATCGGCCCAGAGCATCCACCGCTCATCGTCGCCGAGATCGGCATCAATCACGGTGGCGACCTCGACGTTGCCAAGGCCATGGCATCGGCCGCGCGCCTTGCGGGCTGCGAGATGGTGAAACACCAGACCCACTTCGTCGATGACGAGATGACCGATGAGGCGAAGTCGGTCTTTCCGCCCAACGCGGACCGCTCGATCTGGCAGGTGATGGCCGACTGCGCCCTCTCGCCCCAGGACGAGATCGAGCTCAAACGCCACGTCGAGTCGCTCGGCATGATTTATGTGTCGACACCCTTTTCCCGCGCGGCAGCCAATTTTCTGCACGACATCGGGGTGGCTGCCTTCAAGATTGGTTCAGGCGAGTGCAACCACCTGCCGCTGATCCGGCACATCGCGAGGATGGGCCGACCGGTCATCATGAGTACCGGCATGCAGACCATCGAATCGCTCAAGCCATCGGTCGAGATCCTTGATCGCGCCGGAATCGCCTATGCGCTGCTGGAGTGCACCAATTTGTATCCCTCGCCGCCGGAGATCGTCAGCCTTCAGGGTATCGCCGAGCTACGCCGAGCCTTTCCAAATGCGGTCATCGGATTTTCAGATCACAGTATCGGACCGTCGATGGCCCTGGGGGCCG
>CAZAVT010000068.1:4761-12898 GCA_964488395.1 uncultured Burkholderiaceae bacterium
ATCGATCGGTCGCGTGAGATTCACATCGCCTTGAGAAACCCCAAGGAGCGCACCGCGCCTGAGGAAGCGGTCTACCGATTCGCTCGCGGCTCGGTGGTCGCAGACCGCGACCTACCGGCCGGACACGTGATCACCGAATCCGACCTCTGGGCGCGGCGCCCGGGTTCAGGAGAGATTTCGGTTGAGTATTTCGATCGACTCATGGGTGGCCGGCTGACCCGCAGCGTGCGTCGAAACGAACAATTGCGCTGGACCGATGTCGACGGTATCCAGCGGCCCTGACCATGGCTGAGCGGGCCACAGAACCATTCAACGTCACAGAGCGGGACGCCGTGACTGGCAAGCGCCTGCTCTTTGTGACCGGAACGCGAGCCGATTTCGGCAAGATCGAGCCGCTCGCCCGGGCAGCCCAATCGGCTGGACACTCGATCAGTTTTTTTGTCACTGGCATGCACATGATGCGTCGCTATGGCGAGACCCGCCTTGAGGTGCGGCGCTTTCAGGGGGCCGAGTGTTTTGAGTTCGTCAATCAGCGTGAAGGCGATGCGCTCGATTTCATTCTCTCGAAAACCATTCTCGGTTTTTCGGATTTCGTCCACGAGCATCGCCCCGACCTGGTGATCATCCACGGCGACCGGGTCGAGGCGCTCGCGGCCTCGCTGGTGTGCGGCTTCCGTTACATCCGCTCGGCGCATATCGAAGGCGGCGAGGTCTCAGGGACGATCGACGAGAGCATTCGACACTGCAACACCAAGCTGTGCGCCACGCACTTCGTGAGTTCCGAGGCCGCACGCAAGCGGGTGATCGCCCTCGGTGAAGAACCTTCACGCATCTTCGCCATCGGGTCGCCAGAGCTCGATACTCACGCGCGACGCTCCGGCGTGACGATCGAGGAGGTGAAACGACGCTACGAGATCCCATTTCCCGAATACGGCATCGCGATCTTTCATCCAGTGACCTCCGAGGAAGAGGCCATGGGAGCGCAGGCCCAAGCGCTGTTCGCCTGTCTGGAGGCGAGTCAGCGCTCCTTCGTCGTCATCGCGCCCAACAACGACCCGGGCCATGAGGCAATCTTCCAGGTCATCGAGCGCCTGCCGAAAGACCGTTTCAGGCTCATTCCCTCGATGCGGTTCAATTACTTCTCCGAGTTGCTGAAGAATGCCGCGCTGATCGTCGGAAACAGCAGCACCGGCGTGCGTGAGGCGCCTTTCTTGGGGATCGCGAGTCTCGATGTCGGTAGTCGGCAGACCCAGCGCGCGGTCGCCGCGTCGGTCACGGGCTGCGCCGCGTCGGATAACGCCACGATGGCCCGGTTCCTCGCTGCCCAGTGGCACCGCCGATGGCCAAGTGACCTGTCGTTCGGAGACGGGCATGCTGCGTCAAAGTTTGGCCAGATCGTCTCGGAAAGTCGCTTCTGGGCCACCGACCACCAGAAGCGGTTCTTCGAAGACGGTGCCTGAGTCAGTCGTGAGATGAGTGCTGACACTTTTCAGAGGCTCAAGGTCGTCTTGATCAATCTGGAGCGCTCGGCTGATCGTCGGGCCACGATGCAAGCGCGGCTGTCAGCGATTCCTCTGGGCTTCGAATGGTTGCGGGGCATCGATGGGAAGGCGAAGTGGACTGAGGTTGAGCAGCAACTTGACCAAAGCGCCTTCGACCGAAACGTCGGCAGGCCTGCGTTACCGGGCGAGGTAGGCTGCTATCTCAGTCATCTGCAGGCTTGGCAGGAGCTGCTCTCATCGGACGCCGAGGTCTTGCTGGTGCTCGAAGATGACGTCGTCTTTCACGAGGATTTCATGACGGCGCTGGGACTCGCCCTCGCGCACCGGGACGCTTGGGACTTCCTGAAGTTGAATCACATCCGGGCCAAGCAGCCGATCCGTCAGCGCGCAGTGGGGCCGTACTCGCTCAATGCCTACCTCGGCCCAGCCACGGGCTTGGGCGCTTACCTGATCCAGCGTCACACCATCGAGAAACTTCTGCCCAGGATGCTGCCGATCCGGCGCCCGATCGACCATGAGCTCGACCGGATCCATGAGCATGATTTTCGGCACTACGGCCTCGAACCCTTCCCTAGCCATGTCGACGACGGTGATGTCAGCACCATCACCGGTCGCGCCTTTGCCGATGTGCGAAAGCGTCCGTGGTACGCCCGCCTGCCTTCCTACGGCGGGAGGCTTGCCACGCTGATCGGGAAGCTCCTCTACCTCCACCGCCATCGGCGGCTTTACCGCATGTGGACCAAACCAGGCACACCGAGCCGATGAATCCGCGGACCGACTAGACCAGGACTGGTTCGCATCGAACTCGACGACCTCAGTCAACAGGGTGTTGTTTGCCGTTCTCACCGGAGAAACCCTGGGCTTGCGCCAAGGACTTGGTATCGCGCTGCTGACGGTGGGCATCTGGTTGCTCGTGATCGAGTAGCCCTCAGCCTTTCCGGGTCACCGGGGCCGTTTGCCCCACGCAGCGTAAGGCTATCGCTCCTTGATCGGCGACGCCGTGGAAGATCCGCTGCGTTCTTTTCGGATCCGCTCGCCGCCCGGTGATCCCCTCACCGACCGTTGGGCGTTGTTCAACGTCCCCATCGTCATCCCCATGAGTCGTCAAGATCCCAGACTGATCATCTCACTCACGACCATCCCGCCGCGATTCAAGGTTGTCGCGGAAACAATCGCGTCGCTGGTGAACCAGACCGCAAGTGTCGAATCGATCAACCTGTACCTTCCGAAGCACTATCGCCGATTCGGCGATTGCCCCACTTTCGGTCCTGTCGACTTACCTCGCTTCCAGGTGCGCTACGTGGAGGTCGATGACGGTCCAGCGACGAAGATCCTACCCGCGGTTCGGGACTATCGCGCGCAGGATGTGCTGCTGCTCTTCTGCGATGACGACAAGATCTACGACCCGGATTGGGCACAGCGCTTTGTGACAGCAGCACAGCATCGTCCCAGCTGTTGCATCGTCGAGGAAGGCGGAGATGTTTGCCACTATTCCTCGTACGCCTACCGGGGCGATCTCCAACCACGGGCGCAACGCCGCCCCAAGGATCTGTCCTACCGGCTACGAAGGGCACTCTCGTTCGGGCGTTGGAAACCGCGCAAGACCATGACCAGTGGCTATGTGGATGCGCTCGAAGGCTGGGGCGGCGCCCTGGTTCGCCCGCATTTCTTCAGCGATGCGGTCTTCGATATCCCCGATATTCTCTGGATGGTCGATGACCTTTGGCTATCGGGGCATCTTGCGATCAACCGTATCCCGATCTGGCTCAATGCAGACGCTGCGGTGCGAACTCGAGGCAACTCGGACGAAGTCAAAGGCGCCTCACTGCGCAAGTTGGTCTTCGAAGGCCATAACCGAACTCTGGCCAACCAACGATGCGTCGATCATTTTCGCCAGACCTACGGGATCTGGCGCTGAGCCCCCCCCCGCTTCCCCGAGAGCAGGTGCGCAGCGATCAAACCCGACGCGATGATCACGAACGGGAACATCTGCTTGTCGACTCGGACCCCCGAATCGAAGAGGCAATGGACCGCAAAGAGCACAGCAAATCCTGCCGCCACTCGATCCGTGTAAGCGCCGCCTGTTCGCAGGCCGGGGCGCGCGATGGCGATCAGGAGCAACGCGAAGAGCAAGCAGCCGACCAATCCCTGTTCGGCCAGGAAAAGCACGTACTGATTGTGCGGCTGGATGCAGACCGGATTGTCCGCGCAGCCAGCCTGGCCGAGCAGGGGATGTTCTCGCCAGACCTTTAGACCCACTTCCCAGGCCGCCAACCGGACCCCCCCCGACGCACTGGGCGCTGTGTCGCCTGTCGCGACCTCCTTGATAGCCACCTTGAATCGCTCGACCATGACGCTCGACTGCGAAGAGACTGCGAGAAGGATCACCAGGCTCAAGACTCCAACCCAGGCCTTTTTGCCCGGTGGCGCGAACAACACGGCAGCCAGGAGAAGACTCGCCACCAACGCGAGCTGAGCCCCTCGCCCGGGATTGATGAACCCCACGGTGTAGGCCGCGACCAAGCCAAGTGCCAGAAAAGCTAGACCGCTCCAGGCGCGCTGGTAAAGCCGGGCCACCGCGCACGCAAAAGAAAACAGCGCGAGACAGCCCAGGTAGAGCCCCTCGACGATGTAGTTGTCGAAAACCCCGGGCGTGCCGTCGGCAGCTCCCGCTGCCCAGCTCAGCGGTCGCCACGTGTTGTAAAGGTACAAGACCTGCAGAAAAACCAGTGAACCCAGGGCTGCAAACCAGAAAGCCCTGACCCGCTCTCGGGAATCAAGGAAGGCCACGATCAAGGGCAGAAGCAGCAGCTTGGCGTAGCCGGTGGCCTCTCTGCCCAGCGTACTCCCCGAAGCGGGGCTGTAGCTCATGCTGACCAAGATCCAGCCGTAGAGCAACAAAGCGAGCAGCAGGGGCCGCGACGCTGCCAGTTGATTCAGACTCAGCCTGTAGCGGCCTGACAGGAGCCAGCTCAGGATCAACAAGCCCGCGAAGAGGTTGAAGGCAGCACGCGAGAAAGTCAGCGTCGCGGCCATGGCGCAGGCGGCGAGCAGGCCGACCCTGTCCCAAGAAAACCACCGGGGCGCAGGGTGACTCATCCCACACTCGCGGCAAGGAGGATTTCTGACGCGTGCGCGGCCTTCGCCTTGATATAGCCAGTTCCCGCCCACAGGCTTTGATATTCCGGATCATCGGCGGCGAGCGCTGCGGCCCGCAAGGCCCCGGTCATGGTGTTTTGCAAAGGAAACGGTAAGACGGGCTGGCCACGCATCCGCTCGATAAAGCGATTGCGGATGCCGCGGGCCGGCCGGCCCGAAAAAGCTGCGGTCAATTCCGTGCCTCGCTCGCCACCGTCGGCGCAGAGCCGGCGGTGCGCCGCACTCGCCCCCGACTCGACGGCGCACAGGAAAGCAGTACCCATTTGCACCGCGGCGGCGCCCGCCTCGCGCATCCGCTTGATGTCGGCGCCATCCATCACACCACCCGCTGCAATCACAGGCAAACTGACCTGTGCGCGGACCTTCCTCACCAGCTCGATTGTCGGCAGCCGCGCATCATCCTGGGTAGAGCCATTGAATCGGCCCCGATGCCCGCCCGCTTCGATGCCTTGCGCAACGACCAGATGGGCTCCGGCCGCCTCGATCAGACGAGCCTCCTCAGGCGAGGTCGCGGTGATCGCCACCACCAAGCCCAAATCCCGCGCGCGCTGGATCACCCAGGACTCGGGCAACCCGAAATGAAAACTGACCACCTGGGGCCGCAGGTCCCAGACTGGCTCAAGTTGCGCGGCAAGGTCAGGCGTCCAGGGGCACCGAGGCATGACAGGCGCCGTCGCAGCAAGACCCGATTCAGCCGTGATCGCCTCGAGCGCACGCCTGGCCTTCTCAGCATGCGGTGGCAGGCCCCGTGCGACGCACGGTTCACGCTCAAATACGAAGAAATTGGCGTTGAGCGCACCGGCGCTCAAGCCACGGGAGGCCTGGAGATCGGTCGCGATCTGCTCAGGTGAACGATAGGCAAAGCCCAAGCTGCCAAGGCCACCGGCCGATGCGACCGCCGCCGCCAACGCAGGCGTGCTGACGCCACCCGCCATCGGCGCCTGGACCACGGGCACCGACAGGCTGCGTAACAAGGCAGTGCCTGCATCCATCACGACACGCCCACCCCAAGCGCTGCGCAAGCTCGGATAACCCCGAACCCCCCTCGCCTATGCGCAGCTATGAGATGCTCAGCCCCAAGCGTCCACAAACTGTCGTTCAAACGCGCCAAGCCGATTTCCTCCAATCCCCGAGACCGGAGTTTAACCATGCTGACTTCCTCCATGCGTTCCTCACCTGTTTCCCCGAACCGCCGTCGCCTGATCGCCGGCGCGGCCATCGCCGCGGGTGCCAGCCTCGGCGCGCCTGCGCTGTTGCGCGCGCAGACTCGGCAACTGGTCGTGGGTGGCGCAGCCAGCCACAAGCCCTGGATGGATTCGATCGTCATCCCCTTTTTCGAGAAAAAGTACAACTGCAAGATCGTCTACGAGGGGACCCGCTCGCTCGTCAACCTCGAGAAAATGCAACGCAACAAAGGTAAGCAGTACATTTCCGTGGTGCAAATGGATGACCCGGTGATGATCCTCGCGGTCCAGGAAGGTTTGCTCGAGCAACTGACGGCCACGACGGTGCCCAACCTCGCCAAGATCCGCGCCGGCGCGATTCACATGGACGGCATGTGGGCCAACTATGTTCAGCCCTGGCAGGGCATCGCTTACAACACCAAGGCCCTGCCCAAGGGAGTCAGCTCGTGGGCCGAGCTCTGGGAACCGCGGTTCAAGGGGCGGGTGATCCTGCCGTCGCTCCAAAACACCGAGGGGATTGCCAATCTTTTCATGGCCGCGCAGCTGCAGACCGGCAAGTCGCCGGCCGAGGCACAGAACGATCCGGCTGCTGGCTTTGCCAAGCTGGTTGCCCTCAAACCCAACCTGCTGACCATCTACACCCAGATGCCGCAGGCGTTCAATCTTCTCGAGCAGGGCGAGGCCTGGGCGATCGCCGGAGCCCTTTCGTCGTTTGCGCTGCTGCGTAAGGCCGAGGGTGCGCCGATCGATCTCGCTGCGCCCAAGGAAGGCATCTTCGCCAGTCCCTCGGGTGTTTGTGCCGTCAAGGGGGGGCCCAACCCAGAGCTGGCCTTTGCGTATGTCAACGAGTTGCTTGGCGCGGAGATCCAGTCCCGGCTGGTCGGGCCCACCTACGCCTTGCCGACCAACGTCGATGCGCCTGCACCCGCCGGCATGCCTCAGGGCGTCCCTGTGATCCCGACCGATTGGGCCAACGTCGCAAAGAACCGGAACGAGTGGATCAAGCGCTGGGATCGGGATATGGCCGTTTGAGGGGAGCGGCCGTCCTGAGATCATCCCGACCATGAATCCCCAACCTTCGGCCTTCCTTGAGGTCGCCGGAGCCTTCAAGGCGTTCGGCGATAGCGCAGTCCTCAAGGGCGTGGACCTGCTGGTTGGCCAGGGAGAGTTCGTTTCCCTGTTGGGGCCATCCGGCTGTGGCAAGACAACGCTGCTTCGGATGATCGCGGGTCTCCTCTCGGCTGACCGCGGCAGCATCAGGCTCGCGGGCAACGACATCACGGCCCTGCCACCTCATCGTCGGGACGTCGGCGTCGTGTTCCAGAGCTACGCCCTGTTCCCCCACCTCACGGTGGCGGAGAACGTTGCCTTCGGCCTCCACGCGCGTCGTGCGCCCCGCGATCAGATCGAACGCGCGGTTCAGCGTTTCCTCGAACTGGTCCACATCGAGGAAATGGCCAGCCGCTCGGTACGAGCTCTGTCGGGGGGACAGCAGCAGCGCGTCGCGGTCGCACGTGCGCTTGCGGTGCAGCCCAAACTGTTGTTGCTCGATGAGCCCTTCTCGGCACTGGACCGTAAGCTTCGCGAGACCATGCAGATCGAACTTCGCAGGCTGCTGCGCGAGCTCGGCACGACCGCGATTTTCGTCACCCACGACCAGGACGAGGCGCTCACGATGTCCGATCGGATTGCGGTGATGAACCGTGGCGTGATCGAACAGCTGGCCGATCCGGCGACGCTCTACCGGGTGCCCGCCACCCGATTCGCATTGGACTTCGTGGGGCTATCGACCCGTCTGCAGGGCCGGGTTCAAGCGGACTCTGCTGGGCTGTTGACGATCGAGACAGGCTCGGGGACCGTTCGGGCCCGTGGCTCGTTCAGACCCGGCGCCCGGGTCCTGCTCGGCGTGAGGCCCGAGCGTGTAAAGCTCTCTCGTTCGCCTTCCGCCGAGCACGCTACAGCAGGCAGTTCGCCCGGTACGCCTCGCAATCATTTGCGCCTCACAGTCCGCGATTTGGTCTTCCAGGGTGCCCGGATGCTGGTCTATTTCCAGTCGCCCGACGAGCAGCCGATCATCGCCGAGCTGTCCGATCGCGAAGCCATCGACCTCGCGCCTGAACCCGGCCTCGCGCTCGACTTCGCCTGGGAGATCGAGGACACCCTACTCTATCCAGCCGAGTCATGAACGCGCGCCGCCTCGATCCGGTGGTACTGCTTGCGGTACCGGCGCTCGCCTACCTGGCGCTGGTCTATGCGGCCCCGATCCTCTATCTTTTGGCGCGTAGCGTCTAC
>CAZAVT010000069.1:0-5315 GCA_964488395.1 uncultured Burkholderiaceae bacterium
CGCGCTGGTGTTGACCCCGGAAGACGCTGCGGGCCAGCGCGAACAGGACGGTCTGCTCGAGGCGAGCGAGATCGCCAGCCTGCGGCTCAATGCCGATCTGGTCGTGCTGTCGGCTTGCAACACCGCCGGATTCGACCAGCGCAGCGGCGGCGATTCACTCTCGGGGCTTGCCGAAGCCTTTCTCTACGCGGGGGCCCGCAGCCTGCTCGCGAGCCACTGGCAGGTCGCCTCCCGTGCAACCACCGCACTGATGACCCGCCTGTTTGGCCGACTCGGGCCCGATGTCACCCAAGGCAGTGCCGAGGCTTTGCGTCAGGCACAGCTCGCGCTCAGCACCGAACCTGGCACCGCGCACCCCTTCTTCTGGGCGGCCTTCACCCTGATCGGTGACGGCATCGACCGCAGTCGACTCCCAAGTCCGCCGGCAGCGAGCCGCCCCGCGGCGAATCGACGCTCAGGCTCTGCGACATGATGCCTGCCCGAGCATTCAGTGGCCTCGCGGCTCGGCAGGGTGTTCTGTGCCTCGCGATCGTTGCCCTGCTGAGGGCGAGCGCCTTCGCCCAGACGCCACCACCGTCCCCCTTCGTCGTTGTCGAGTCAAGAGGGATCGCTCTCAGCCCTGGTCAACGCCTCAGTGCAGAGTCCGTCATCGAGCTCAAGGAGGGCGAGCGTCTGCGGGTCCTGGGTCTGGACGGTCGTGCCATCGAGTTACGGGGGCCGCGCAGCGGTCCGCTTGTCGCGGCCCCTGAGGCCTCGGTGCCGGTCGATCGAAGCCAGGCCCTGTCGGCCTTGATCACCAATCGCAATGCCCGGATCGGCACAGCCGGTCTCGTCCGGTCGGGGCCTGCGGCCGAACCGGTCCCAGACGCCTGGTCGATCGACATCAGCCGCCCCGGCACGCGTTGCGTGCGAGAGGGCGACCGACCTATCCTGTGGCATCCGGCCCCCCACGCAGCCCGGATCAGCGTGCTCTATTCGGCCGATCGCTCCTGGCGAGCCGATATCGGTTGGTCCCAGGGGCAGAGCCGGCTTCTGCTGCCCGAGCTCGTGCCGACCGATCGCCCGAGCACGCTGATCGTCGGCGGTGACAGGGACGAATACGCGATCAATCTGCTGGTCGTTCCACGGGCGATCGACGACCGCATGATGCTTGCCGCCTGGATGCTGGATCGCGGTTGTCTCCAGCAGGCCGATGCCCTGGTGAACGAGTTAGCGGCCGCACAGTCCACTGCCGCCGAGCGGCCTGCCCAGTGACGATGAGATCCGCCGACGACCGCCGCTGGCTCCTGGACCGATGACCGCCAGCCGCAGGCTGCTCTGGGCGGCATTGCTCTCCGCTGCGATCGCCACCTCGCTGGCAGGGCTGCTCACTCGCGAGCTCGCCCTGCTATCGGCGATCGAGAACCTCGCCGCCGACCTGCGAATCGCAGCCTTCCAGCGCCCCAGGCCGCAAAGCAGCGAGGTCGTCGTGGTGGCCATCGACGAGGACACCGTTCGCCGCTTTGCCTACCGCACACCGATCGACCGCGCCTTCCTCGCAGACCTGCTGACAGACCTCGACCGCTTCGAGCCCCGCGCGATCGGGCTCGACGTGCTCCTCGATCAACCGACCGAGCCCCACAAGGATCAGGCGCTGCGTCAGACGATCGAGCAGCTGCGGACGCCGCTCGTCATCAGCCATGTCGACACACCGAGCCTCCTAAGCGAGAGTGGCCGAGACTACCTCAATCGCTTCGTGCCCGTCGCCCTGCGCGGCGCTGCCAATCTCGCCACCGATCCGCTCGACGGAACGGTGCGCTGGATCTTTCCCGGCGCGCTGCACGAGGGGATGGCACCCGGCTTTGCCCGTCGGCTCGCAGAGCGCGCCGGTGTCCCCAGCCCCGCCGAGCAGCAGACGATTGCCTGGCGCGCGCGGCCGGACACTGGGACCCGACCGTTCCCGGTGTATCCAGCGCACCTCGTCCGCGATCTGCCGGAAGAATGGCTGAAGGGCCGGGTCGTGCTGGTGGGCGCGATCCTCACGATGACCGATCGTCACCGCACGCCGCTTGCGATCATCGATGGGGGTGACGACGGCATGATGCCGGGCATCCTGATCCAGGCCCACAGTGTGTCGCAATTGCTCGAGGGTGGTGCAGCACAGCGGGCCGGGCTCGCCTCAAGCCTGCTGGTCAACCTACTCGCCGGGGCGCTCGGTCTGCTGCTCGGATTGAGTCGACGAGGCCTGATCATCAAACTGCTCGCCAGCGTCTCGGTGCTCGCCCTGCTCTGGGTCGGGGCAACCTTGGGTTTTTCCGTGGGCCTGCCCATGATTCCCTTGGTCGAGCCCACGCTCGCGCTGCTGCTGTCGCTCTGGATGGTGGACGTGGTGCTCGGCCGGATCGAGCGGCAGCGGCGACGGTTCGTCCAGAATGCCTTTTCGCGCTATGTGTCACCGCTGGTGGTGCGCCAGCTGATCGACGACCCTGGGCGACTCAACGTTGAAAGCCGGCGGCAAGAAGCGGCCTTCCTGTTTACCGATATCGCCGGCTTCACACAGCTCTCGGAGCAAATGCCGTCGGAACAATTGACCGCGATCCTGAACGACTATTTTGAAGGCGCCTGCCGGGTGATCTTTGCCCACGGCGGCACCGTCGATAAGTACATCGGCGACGCAATCATGGTGATCTTCAACGCGCCGATCGCTCAGGCCGATTTCACGCAGAGGGCGCTCGCCTGTGCGATTGAGCTCGACCGATACGCCGAGGCGTTCCGCAGAGCTCAGCAAGAGCGCGGCATTCCCTTTGGCAGCACGCGGATCGGCGTGCACTGCGGTCTTGCAACCATCGGCAACTTCGGCTCGCAGTCCCGTCTCGAGTACACCGCGCTGGGTGACACCGTGAACATCGCGGCGCGCTGCGAATCGGCCAATCGATTTTTCGGTACTCGTGTCTGCTGTACCGGCGAGATCGTCCGGCAATGTCCGGGCACGGTCTTCCTGCCGATCGGTGCCGTGGTCATGAAAGGCAAGCAAAGTGCGGTCGAACTTTTTTCACCCCTCGCAGCGATCGATCTGAGCGAATCAGCGGCCGCCCAGTACCGCCGTGCCTATGCCGAGCTGGCCACCGCTGGTCCGAACGCACGAGCGCTTTTCGAGGCGCTGTATGAGGCCTACCCGGAGCACCCGCTGGTAGCATTCCACTACCATCGTCTGATGACCGGAGCCTCGTCGGTCATGATCGTCATGGACGACAAATGACGCGCTTGTCACGTATCAGCCTCCACCAGCATTCGCGGCGGCAAGCCTCGACCGACGACGGCTCAGCCGGTGCGGCGCGGGTGGCCTGCTACTGGTTGGCCGCCCTCACCGCCACCTGCGTCGGTATCGTGCAGGCTCAACCGATCCCTGCGGACCCTGGCGGCATCTATCGGCTGCGCGCGCCGCAATGGCCGGCGCCCCCACCGGCCAGTTTCGAGCTGCGCATCGAGACGCCGGAACGCTCGCCGATTCCGCGGGCGGTCGACGAGCTGCGCTTTGAGGTCAAACGGGTGGTCGTCGAGGGGGCGAGCCTCTATCCAGCCGACAGTATCGATCGAGTCTTCGCCGATCTGGTCGGCTCGCGGGTTGGCCTGTCGGAGATCCGCGACGCGGCCGAACAGCTCGAGCGGCGCTACCGTGAAGACGGCTACTTTCTCGTGCGGGGGCGGATCCCCGCGCAACGGATCTCGGACGGGACCATCCGGATCCAGGTCGTCGAGGGTCGGATTTCAGCCCTCTTCGCGCAGGGCGGCGACGCCCGCCTGCGCGAGCGAGTCGAGCAGCTGACCGAGCCGCTGCTCAAGCAAAAGCCACTCGATCTGGCAAGTCTCGAGTCAGCGATCCTGCGGCTCAATGACTGGCCCGGTGTCGAGGGTCAGGCGGTACTTCGCCCCGGCACCGAGCTCGGCCAATCGGAGCTGATCGTCAACCTCGCGCCGAGCGCCGAGCCGCGCATGAACCTCGAAATCAACAACCACTCGTCGCGACCGCTGGGCGAGTACGGCATCAACCTCAGCGGGACCTACGCCAACCCCTTCGACCGGACCGGCGCGCTCGACCTAGGGATCAACACCTCCGCCGACGCCCAGAAGCTGCGCGCCTTCAGCGGCCGATACGCGACACCGGTCGGCAGCCAGGGCAGCATCTTTAGCCTGGGGACGTTAATCGCCAATGCTCGGCCTGCCGGGTCGCTGCGCGAGCTGGGGGTGGTCAGCGACAGCCGCTCGGTCGCACCGCAATTCCGGATCCCGCTCACCCGCAGCCGCGGTTTGTCGGTCTTCGCCGAGGTCGGTTTGACCTTTAACGACGCCGTCACGACGCTCAACGATCTGCAGCTCTCGCAGGATCGCTATGCGGCCTTCGACCGCGCGTTGGTCCTCACCGATGGCCGGCGCTGGGAGGGTAGCACCGAGCTGCGGATCGGCCACTCGGCAGGTCTGAAACTGAGGCACTTCGAAGCGCCCGCCGGCAGCCAGCCCTCGGTCGCGAATGCACCCGGTGACTTTCACAAACTGGTCATTGCGGCCAAACGCACCCAGGACCTCGGCGCGGAACACAGCCTGATCGTGACCGCACGCGCCCAACTCACCAACAAGCCTCTGCTGACGGGGGAGAAGATGGCGTTTGGCGGGCAGCAACTCGGTCGGGCCTACGACGGCGGAGCCATTGCTGGCGATCGGGGCTGGGGTGCCCTCGCGGAGCTACGCTGGACACCGCCCCGAGATACGGTGCGTCCGTATTTCGACGGACAGATGCAGCTCTATGGCTTCAGCGATTACGCGCGGACCCAGGACACCGGTCTGACCGAAGAGGGACTCGCCTACCCGGTGAGTCGTCTGCAGTCCTTGGGCCTGGGGGTGCGTTTCCTGCATCGCTCGGGACTGAATGCTGATCTGCAACTGGCCAGGGCGCTGATCCAGGTGAGCTCCAGCGACCCACGCCCCGACCCTCGCCTGAGCTTCTCGATCGCGCAGAGCTTTTGAGACGGCCAGCGCGGGGTCAGCGTTGCGGGGCGGGCGGGCGCACGACCATGAAGGCCCAGCAGCCGATGAACGCAAAGAGCGCGAGGATACTGAAGCCGAGCCGATAGTCGCCACTCAGGTCGGCGAGGCCGCCCGCAATCATTGGTCCGCTCATCTGACCCGCCGCGATCACGAAGGCTGAGAGGCCCAGGATCATCCCGATTGCCCGTCGTCCGAAGTAATCGGCCCGGATCGCCTGCATGAATGGCCCCCGCAAACCCCAGGCGGTACCGTGCAGGATGCCGAAGAGCACCAGCATGGCCACATTCGAGGAG
>CAZAVT010000069.1:5325-12767 GCA_964488395.1 uncultured Burkholderiaceae bacterium
AGCCAGCGAAAGGATGCCCAGGCCATGACCCAGCATGCAGGCCGCAGCCACCAGGCGCTTCTCGACCCGATCGCCGATCAGCATGCCCGTGCCCACGCCGATGATCTGCGAGAGGGTCATGACCATGATCACCAGCGAGGCCTCGGAGACGGTGTAGCCGAGCGACTGCTTAATGTGGGTGATCGCGTGAACGTTCACCGCGGCCACGACCATCAACGCGGTGCCGTGGCCCACCGAGAGCAGCCAGAAGGCGCGGGTCCGCAGGGCTTCACGAGCGGTGAATCCCGAATCGAGCCGCGCCTCGAGGGCTGCACCAGGTGCCGGCGTCGAGCTCGGCGCGGGAAGCGTCGTGACACCAGCCGGGGACGGGGCTGGGGACGGCGCTGGCGGCGAAGGTGCAATCCCGTCGACGTACTCGCCCAATTCGTGAGGTCGACCCTTGAACGTTGCCGCAAGCGGCAGCCCGATCAAAAGCAGCAGCACCCCGGTTCCGAAGGCGGTCGTGCGCCAGCCAAAAAACTGCATCGACGCGGCCACGACCGGCACGAGAATCCCGCCCACAGCCATCCCGAGCCCCACCGTCGAAAGCGCCCGTCCGCGCTTCTTTTCGAACCAGTGAATGACGGCAACATTGAGCGGGAAGTAGCCGCAGAGGCTGGTACCCAGCGCAATCACGACCGCGGCGACGTAGAAGGCCATCAGAGACTCGACCTGACTCAGCAGCATCATGCCCAGGGCAAACATGACGACGCCGGTCTGGATCACCCGGCGCTCGCCGAATCGGTCGATCAGCCAGCCAACCAGCGGCCCGATGATCGCGGTCTCGGCCGATTGCAGCGCAGCCGCCACCGACAGCGAGGTCTTGCTCCATCCGCGTTCAATACCCAGCAGGGCCACATAGGCCCCAAAGGACTGCTGATTGAATCCTGACTGCAGGAACTGGAGGCCCGCTCCGGCCCCGACCACCCGCCAACCGTAGAAGATCTTTGCCATCGATTGAATTCCTGATCCTGCTCCATCGATCCCGATCGACCCGCACCAGCGCTCGGGGTCAGCGCACCTCCCCGGCCTGATCGAGTGCCCGACCCATCCGGGCGATTCCCTCGCGGATCTGTTGCGGCGTCGGTGTCGAGAAGGACAACCGCAGAGCCTGAGGGTCATTGTGCTCCGCGAAATAGATATCGCCGGGCACAAAAGTCACCTTGTTGGCGATCGCTTTCTAGAGCAGTGCCCGGGCGTTCACCGCCACGCGCAGCCGCCCCCACATGAACATGCCGCCCTGCGGGACGTTGCAGTCAAAGCGCCCTGCGAGTTCGATCGCGAGGGCCTCGCGCATCGCCCGTGCCCGCTCGGCATAGGCGGCTACGATCCGGGGCAGGTGTCGATCCAGGCGGCCGGCTGCGAGATACCGCTCGACGGTCACCTGCGTGAAGCCAGGGTTGGAAATATCGTCGAGCTGCTTGGCGAGCATGCAGGCCTTACGAATCGGCGCGTCGGCGAGCAACCAGCCGAGTCTGAGTCCGGGGGCAATGATCTTGGACACGCTGCCCAGATGCACAACCCAGGGTCGCGAGCCTGGCACCTGATCGACCAGCGCCGCGAGATGGGGAACGCGCTCGCCTTCGAATCGCAATTCACCATAGGGGTCGTCCTCGACGACAACCAGTTGATGTTCGACGGCCAGCCGCAGAAGCTTCAACCGGCGGGCGAGCGTCATGGTCGCGCCGCTCGGGTTTGCAAAGGTCGGCACCACGTAGAGCAGCTTGGGCCGGGGCCCAGCGCCACCGGCAGCCTCGCGCAGCAGCGTCTCGAGCTCGTCGACATCGAGACCCTCGGCGTCAACCGCCACCGTCCTGGTGGTCACTCCGGCGACCTTCAGCACTCTCAAGGGTCCGGTATAGGTGGGCCGCTCGACCACGGCGCAGTCGCCTGGCTCGAGCAGCGTTCGCACTAGGAGGTCAAAGCCCTGCTGGGAGCCAGCGGTGATCAACAGGTCTCCCGCCGAGGCCGTCGTACCGCAACGATGCATCCAGGCGGCAATCGCCTCGCGCAAGGCGGCGAGCCCATCCGTGGGTCCGTACTGTAACGCCGCCACCGGCGCGCTGGTGAGTGCTTCGTCAACCGAGGCCCGCAGTCCATCGCGATCGAACAGATCAGGGCCCGGATAGCCCCCCGCAAGAGAAATCATCTGCGGATCGGCCATCAGGCGGGCGAGCTCGCGGACCAGTGACTCGCCGATCGAGCGGTAGACCGGCCGGACGTAGGACTCGGGACTGGCTTGCATCAGGACCTCTCCATGAAACGCTCAGGCCCGCACCCCACGTGCGCGCCCGAGAAGATAAAGCCCGGTACCGCAGATCAGGACGATACCCACCCAGGCGGCGAGATCGGGGACGTCGCCCCAGACCAGCCAACCGAACAGCAAGGCCATGGGCAAGCCACTGTAGCGGAAAGGCGCGACGACCGCGAGGCTGCCGGTGCGCGTGCTCAGGATGATGAACAGGTAGCCGCCGGCCAAAAAGATCGAGGCGGCCGCCACGATCGTGACAGCGCCCGCAGCGGCAGGCTCCCAGCCAGACCAGACGGTCCCGGCCCCAGCGATGATCGTGACAGCTACTGCGCTCGAGAGCATCACGAGGACCGACGGAACGTTACCAGGGATCTGGCGCGTCATCATGTCGCGCACACAATGGAGCAGCGTGCCAAACAGGCATAACAGCGAAAATGCATTGAAGCCGTCCGTCGCGGGCCGGATGATCAGCAAGACCCCGCCGAAACCGGCAATGACGGCGAGCCAGCGCCGCCAATCCACCGATTCCCGATGCAGCACGACCGACATCAAGGTCAGCATGAGCGGCGCCGCCATGTTGATGGCAATCGCATTGGCGAGCGGCATGTGAAACAGCGAGATCAGGTAGGCGAAGGTCGACGCGGCATCGACCACTGCGCGCGCGCCCACCCATCCTCGGGTCAATTGGCGCAGATCCAGACTCAGTCGCATCAATCGGGCGACGGCCAGCACCAGCAGGCAGGCGAACACGCCGCGAATGAAGATCAGCTGTGCGGTCGGGATCGCATCGCTCGCGAGCTTGACCAGCACATCGTTGCCGATGAAGGTGGCCATCGCGAGCACCATGAAGAGGATGCCCCGGCGGTTGGCCGCAGATTCAGGATGAGACAGTGAGGTCACGGGGGTCGGCGCCGACGACCGACGCTTGGCAATTCCACTCATCATACGCGAGGCGAGTCTCGAGGCGGTGCCGCCACAGCGCGACGGGCAACTCATGGGACAATTCCCGACATCGATGCCGTTCAACCGCCCGTCATGGAGCCGCCCCGATGAGTGAGCCGTCCCGCCCGAGTTTCAAGCAACGTCTTTCGGAAAAGCGCCCGGTCCTCGCACCCGGCGTGCACGATGCGATGACGGCACTGCTCGCGCAGCAGGCGGGCTTCGAGGCGCTTTATCTTTCGGGCGCCTCGATCGCCTACACCCGCCTGGGCCGCTCGGACGTGGGCCTCACCACCGCCACCGAAGTGGCCGATACGCTCGCCCGCATCACCGAACGCGTGTCGCTCCCGGTGATCGTCGACGGCGATACAGGCTTTGGCAACGCGCTCAACACCCAGCGGACGGTGCGCGCGTTCGAGCGTGCCGGCGCAGCAATGATCCAGCTCGAGGATCAGACCTTCCCCAAACGCTGCGGCCACCTCGACGGTAAGACGGTGGTGCCGGTCAAGGAAATGTGCGGCAAGCTGCGCGCCGCAGTCGATGCGCGCGCCTCGCGCGACACCCTGATCCTTGCGCGGACCGATGCGCTGGCGATCGAGGGCTTCGAAGCGGCGCTCGATCGCGCGCAGGCCTATCTCGAGAGCGGCGTCGACGCCTTGTTTGTCGAAGCGGTCCGATCGCCCGAGCAGATGGCCATCGCCTGCCGACGCTTTGCCCATCGCGCGCCGATGCTCGCCAACATGGTCGAAGGGGGCAAGACACCGATGCTGCCTGCCGAGGAGCTCGGTCGCATCGGCTACCGCATCGTGATCTTCCCGGGCGGAACCACCCGCGCGCTGACCCACGCCCTGGCGGCCTACTTCCGCCACCTGCACGAACACCGGTCGACGGCGGCATACCGCGATCGCATGCTCGACTTCGACCAGCTCAACGAACTCATTGGCACGCCCGAGCTGCTCGCGCTGGGCAAGCGCTACGAGGAGTGACGAACATCGAGATCCTTGCCCGGTTTCGCACCGCCCCGCGCGCCGATCGACCCTACCCATGGCTCTGAAATCCACCATCTTCAAGGCGGGCCTGCAGGTCGCTGACATCGATCACGGCTATTACGCCGACCATGGGCTTACGCTCGCCCGCCATCCCAGCGAGACCAACGAGCGCATGATGATCCGGATCGCGGCGCTGGCGCTCAACGCGCATCGCCTCGTGAGCCTGTGCCAGGGCGATGCCCGGATCGGATTTGGCGCGGGCCTGTCCGACCCGGACGATCCCGATGTCTGGATCGACGATTTCACGGGGCGCAGACGGGTGTGGATCGAGGTCGGCCAGCCCGATGAGCGGGCGCTGACCCGGGCACGCAGTCGTGCGGACCAGGTCTGCGTCTATGCGTATTCGAGCGCAGTGCCAGTCTGGTGGGCTGCGCTCGCCCCGCGGGTACGGCGCATTGATTCGCTCGAAGTCTGGGCGATTCCGGCCGAGGCGTCGGCCCAGTTGGCGAGCCTTGCCGAGCGATCGATGCAGCTGCAAGCGACCGTGCTCGATGGGCAGTTGTCCTTGAGCTCCCCGGCCACGTCGGTCAGTCTCGAGCCCGAGCGCCTGCAGTGACCGCGCAGGCCAGGCAGCCGAGGATACGCGCACCCGGTTCCCCGCCGACCGGTCCGAAGCTACACTGCCGGCAGTCCGCTCATCGATCCGAGGGTTCGACATGCTGAAGAAGATCCTGATCCGTTCCTTGCTGGCGCTGGTGGTGCTCGCCCTCGGTGCGGGCCTCTGGTGGGCCGGCAAACAGCTCCTCGGTCATTTGAACCAGACCCGTCAGGATCGCGAGCAACTCGCCGAATTGCTGCGCCAACGCGAGAGCCTGATGAAGGATCGCGCCGCCCAGCAGGCCCGGATCGCCGCGCTCGAACCGCAGGCCGCCGAGCTTGAGGCGATCCGCTCCGCGCTGGCGAGCGGCGTGGTGCTCGCCGATGTGATGGCTGCGATGAAAGCCCCAGGCGGCGCCACTCCCGAGCGTCTACTCGCCTTTGGCGCTGCGCGCCTGCTGATCCATGGCCGCGAGGATGAGGACGCGCGACGAGCCTTCGATCAGGCGCTCGAGATGATGAACTGGGACAGCAAGCTGCGCGCGGTGTGTGCCGCCCAGGCAGGCCTGGCGAGTGCGGGCCGGCCCGTGACCCCGCTCGCCGATTGCAAGCGGCTGGCGAGCCTACAGGCCGAGGCAGCCGCCGCCGCACAGATGGCCCAGGCGGTGGCCCAGGCACAGGCCAAGGCCAAGGCTCAGGAGCAGGCCGCCCCTCAAACCCAGACACCAGGCGCGGCTGGATCCGCCGCTGCGGCCGCCGCTGGCACCAAACCCGCCGAGGCACGTCCGGGCGAAGCCCGCCGCTGATCGCAGGCCGTAACGCCCTCTGAAACTCAGATGCCGGCGGGCGGTGTGGACGAGGACGGCGTGAGAGGGGGCAACGACCGCAGGCCGAGCCCGGCGTCCAGCGACCACGGGCGATCGATGGGGAAATAGCCCCCGGCCAGCAGATCGATCGCCGACGGATCGACCGTCCCACCGACCGACTCGATCTGGCTGAAATCATCGCTGATCCGGCTCGCCGGAGTCAGGATCAGGCGATCGTCATCAAAGGGGTTGGCGGGATGGTTGCGCGCCGAGGGCTCGAACTCAAAGCGCAGAATGTCCCCACGTGCGGAGAGCCCAAGGGTGTCGAGATGAAGCAGCCGCACGTCAAAGGCTGAAGGCTGCGGGTCGTCGACCTGCAGGATGAATCGGTCCTGCCCAGGTCCCGAAGCGCCGCTCAGCGCGAGCGAGGTGAGCCCGGGCACATCGAGCCGATAGACCCGCGGCGCGGGATCGGTCGGCGGCGCGAGGTGCAGTTCGAGCGCCGAAACGCCATCGATCCTGCGCTCAAAAAAGTCACTGACCCCTTGATCCGAGTGCGCCAGTTCTGCGCTGTAGAGGCCATATCGGCTGAGATGCGCGCGACCCTGGGCATCGACCTCGACGAGGACCAGACCGTCGGCCGTCCCACCCAGATGCAAGCGGCCATTGCCGAGCTCGAGCTCGAACGTTGGTGTGGCCGCCACCTCGAGTGCGGCCGACGCCTGCCCGATCACGCGGCTGGCTTCATCGACGGCAATCAGCCTGAGCCGATAGCGACCATCATGCAGCGGGGTGATGTCCCCCATATCGCGTTCACCGAGCAACTGCGCGAGCGAAAATGCCCACTGACCCTGGGGATTGGCGCGCGTCGAGACCACCCTCAAGTCCGGGATCCACTGCCCGTCCTGATCGGTCCAGCCGAGGTAGACCAGCGCCCCCGCCGGCGCTTGTCCCGCGACCACCGGCAGCGAGGGGTCGTCGCCATAGCGCCGCATCTCGGCCCCATCGAGCCGGGCATCGCCGGCCAACTCGGTGAGCCTGAAGTCGAGCCGTTCGGGCTTCTGGACCATCAACGCAAAGGGCCTCGAAGCGATCGGATGATCCTGATCGGCGAGTCCGTAGAGATCGACACTGACCTGATAGCTGGCGCGTTCTGTTGGATCGAGCGGGGTCGCGCCGGGGACGAACATCAATCGGCCGGCCGGATCGATGCGAAAGAGCGCGGCGTCAGGCCCGGACAGTCGGGGGGACAGATCCGAGGAAGCCCCAGTCTCAATCTGCGCCACGGGTTTACCGGCAAGGCCGATGACCTCCCCCGCAGTGACCGACTGCAGCGATTGGAGCTCGACCCTGCGAACGGTGATGGGGAGGGTCTGCTCGGCCGCACCAAAGGGGCTGGCGGTGTTGGCCGCCACGAGCGAGACCTGATAGGACTGGACCGGCGCGTAGTCGATCCCCGCCCGGAGGCTGATCGAGCCGGTCATCGGATCGATGCGAAACGATTCGGCGTCAGGCCCCTGCAGGCTGAAGCGGATTTCGCGATTGATCGCTGTGGCGTCGGCGTCCGACGCCGACGGCCGATAGACAGGAACCCCCTCCAACGCCGACCAGGCTCTCAACTCTCTCTCCCTGTCTCGCTCCCTTCTCAAGCCTCTCCCCTTTCTCTTCCCGCCTGCCTCCCTCCAGCACTCGAAGACCGTGTGAATGTGGGCGTGGATCAAATGAGTGTGTGCACATGCATCTCCATGTAGGTGTCGCACATGCATCTCCAAGTGTAGGTGCATGTGTGTGTGTGTATGTAAGCTGCGTTTTGCACGTCTT
>CAZAVT010000070.1:0-557 GCA_964488395.1 uncultured Burkholderiaceae bacterium
CCTTGGCCACCTTGCCACTGGCCAGTCGCGGTAACTGCTCGGCCGTCCGAAACAGCACGTGATGCGGCACCTTGAACGACGCGGCCCGCTCGCGTACAAACGCCTGGATCTCGGCGACCGTGACAGCGTCCGCCGCAACGACAAACGCGACGATCAGTTGGCCTCGCCTCGTGTCGGGTAGCGGTACGACGTGTGCGTCCAGGATCGCCGGGTGCTCGGTGAGCAGTTGCTCCACTTCGATCGGCGAAACATTGATGCCGCCGGTCTTGATGATTTCCTTGATTCTCGAATGAAAGTGGAACTGGCCTTCGGCATCAACGGAGGCAAGATCGCCCGTATCGAAGAAGCCGTCAGAACGCAGGGCCTTCGCATTCTCAGACGGATTCAAGTAGTAACCAGGCGTCGTATAGCCTCTGACCAATACCAGGCCAGTCTCGCCGGCCACCCGCGGCTCGCCCGTCACCGGATCGACGATGCGCAACTCCATACCCGGAAGCGCCCGACCATGCGTGTGCAGCTTGACCTCGAGCGGATCATCGGTCTCATGCACCGTGGCG
>CAZAVT010000070.1:651-4660 GCA_964488395.1 uncultured Burkholderiaceae bacterium
AACGTCAGACGCTTGTATTCCGGCGTCATGCCCGCATTGCCCTTTTTCAGGCTGCCAATCCGAGACTGACGGTAATTCGGGTGGCCGATGATGGCCATCGTCATGTTGCCGGTCCCGTAATAGACGGTCGATCGAGTTCGCTCGACGACATCGATGGTGAGACCGGGCTCGAAAACGCCCTGTATCACGAGCGTCGCGCCGTGCATAAAGGTCGCCGGCCAGGCATTGGCCGCACCGAGCGCATAGAAAAGTGGCGTACCCACCCAAACACGGTCATCGGGCCCGATCCGGCGGCGCGTCCCGATGTCCCAGCCATTGCCGGTCAACCCGCCGTGCGACAGCGTCACGCCCTTGGGCTCCGAGGTGCTTCCTGATGTGTAGAGAATGAACGCAAGATCCTCGGCGCAGACTTCGTTACGCGCCTGCGCGAGCGCAGAGGAGGACACTGCTGCGCCCAGTGCCAGGAAGCGCTCCCAGCTGAAGGCGCCCGGCACCGGCTCGCCAATCACCGTGAGCGAGCGCAAACGAGGCAGCTCAGCAAGCCGCAATTCACCCGGAGTGCTCTGCGCCAGCTCCGGAAACGCCTCGAGCAGCAGGCCGGCGAAGTCCTGCTTCAAGAATCGATCCATGCAGACCAGGGTGGAGATACCGCAATGACGAGCGGTCCAGACCAATTCGGTCCGCTTGTACCAAGTATTGAAGGGGACGAGGATCGCTCCGATGGCCGTCGCCCCCAAGGCCATCATCACCCACTCGGGCTGATTCGCGAGCAACGCACCAACCCGGTCGCCACGTCTTACACCCAGCGCGAGCAGGCTGCGCGAGATCGCAGCGGCCTGTTCGAATAGCTCTGCGTAGCTGATCGAGCGCCCCTCAAACAGGATCGCCGGATGCCGCGGCTGGACGCTGGCCCAATGGGCGAACACGCCGCCAATCGTGCGCGGACCGGGCGCCTGGTCCTGAACTGAAGCCGTATTCATGCCCTGAGCCCCGGCTTGAGCAGCACGCGACCAAACGCTCGGCCAGTTTCAACCGCCTCATGTGCGATCGCAGCTTTCTCGGAGATGACCGGCTTGACCAGGCCTTGTCGGACCAGTTGCAGGGCATCCTGCAGCTGGTTGCGCGAGGTGCTCTTCACGCTCTTGATCGAGATGTCGCGCATGAAGAGTTGCGCAGGATTGAGCCGAACGAAATCGCCTGTCAGCTGCCCCACGAATATCCAGCGCCCGCCCATGCCCAGACTTTTTCGGGTCGGCTCGAAGAGCACACTGCCGACGTTGTCGATGACCACATCGACGCCCTCGCCTTGGGTCGCCTCGCGCATCATGGGTGAAAAATCCTCCCCGCGTCCGCAAACGATGACCTCATGAGCCCCCAGTGCCCGAAGCCGCTCAGCTTTGTCAGGGGAGGTCGTGATTGCATAGACGTAGGCTCCCGAGCCCCGAGCCAACTGCAATCCGTGCACGCCCAGCCCACCACCAGCGCCAGAGACCAGTACCCGCTCACCGGGTCGTACCTGCGCGACATCGCGGATCGCATTGAGCTCAGTCCCGATCGCGCACGACACGATCGCCGCCTGGTCTAACTCGACACCGGCTGGCACGTGAACCACGTTGTCGTCGCCCACACAGACATATTCGGCATAGCCGCCATTCAGGTCGGCATCGCCGAGAAATTCACGTTCCTCGCAGGACGTCTCGCGTCCACTGCGGCAGAACCGGCACCAGCCACAAATATGACGGCGCTGCGCGGTACAGACCCGGTCGCCCGCCTTGAAGAGCCGAACGGCCGGCCCCACCGACTCAACGATGCCCGACACTTCGTGACCCGGAATCAGCGGCATGCGCACACCGCGCTTCATGACACCATTGCGGGTGACCACATCGTGAAAACAGACGCCGCAGGCCTCGACCTTGATCCGTACGTCATTGGCCCGCAGCACGGGCAGAGGCACATCCTCTAGCCGCAGATGATCCGGCGCACCTGGATCGCGTACCACCATGGCTCTCATCATCGTCTCCTTGTGAAGGATCGGGCGTGCTTCATTCCGGGGTGAACTTGATCAAGGTGACCTCGTCCGTGACGTCGTCAAAGACCGCTTGCACCCGCTGCCCGATCCTGATCGGTGCATCCTCCATGCCAACCAGGTTGGAATAGAGCATCGGGCCTTCCTCCAAGCGAACCAGCACCACTGTGTAGGGCATCTCGGTCTCGAAACCCTTGAAGTAGGCACGGTGGAACCGGCAGTGCGACCAGATCTCGCCGCGCCCGGATACCGTCGTCCATTCACTGGCTTCGGACAGGCATTCGGAGCAATGGCGCGCGGCCGGAAACCGCAGCCGGCCGCAGGACATGCAGCGTTGTACTCGAACCTCACGTTGTCGTGCGCCCGCCCAGTGCGGTGCGTTTTCCCCATCAAGGACCGGCAGGGGTTTGGCATAGGCGTTCATGCTTGGCTCCCATAAATGATCGAGGACACGAGCGGGGCTGCACACATGTACTGGATCAGCTCGGCACCAGGGATTTGGCGGGCACCACACTGCCCGCGCAGCTGACGCACGGCCTCGACGTTCAACGCCCAGCCTTGCATGTAGCTCTCGCTCATATGCCCACCGCAAGTATTGGACGGAAACTGACCGCCCAGCGCGAGCCGGCCTCCCTCGACGAAAGGCCCGCTCTCACCGCGCGGGCAGAAGCCAAAGCCCTCGAGCGAGAAGAGGACGGTCGGAGAGAAGTTGTCATAGATCATGAGGCCGTCGAGGTCCTCATGCCGGACGCCGGCCATCGGGTAGACGTCACGCGCCACCGCCTGCATGGGCGCGTGCCAATAGTCCGGATCAGGGAAGGTCGAGTCGGCCAGCCGCGTCGCCGACGAAAAAGCACGGATATAGACCGGTGGCTGCTTCAGATCGCGAGCCCGGTCGGCGGCCGTGAGGATCAGGGCCACCCCACCATCATTGATCAGGCAATAGTCGAACAGATGCAAGGGCTCGCAGATGTAGCGCGAGTGCAGGTGCTCATCGATTGTGATCGGGTCGCGCATCACCGCCCATGGGGTCAGCGCTGCATGGCCCCGGAACGCGACTGCGACTTCGGCCAGCTGGCGAGGCGTCGTACCAAATTGGGCCATGTGACGCTGCATCATCATCGCGTGAGCGGCGCCAGGCGAGGTCATCCCATAGGGGAACCAGATCCCCGCCCCCCCCGAACCGTAGGTGTCGCCCTCTCCGCCATAGCGCGCCCCGGCACTACGGCCGTTGTTGCCATAGACCAGTGCAATCGTCTTGCACAGGCCAGCCGCAATCGCAGCAACGGCTAACTGGATGGTGTTCCCGGACATCCGCCCCTGCCCAGGCGTGACCAACGCAAATCTCGGATTGATACCGGCAATCTCGCAAAAGCGCTGGTAGTCAGGTATCCGATTGACGATCACGCCATCCAGATCGGTTTTATTCAGGCCGGCGTCGGCCAGCGCGTTCTTCAGGGCCCACAGGCCCAGGTCGTAGGGGGACAGACCCGGGAGTCGACCGAAATCGGTATTGCCGACCCCGACGACTGCGACCTTGTTACTCAAGGAATGCTCAGGCATTGCCGCTCTCTCCTGTCGTCTCAATCCATGAAGGCACCGCACTCATGACGCGCCACGCGAACCGGTCACCCGGTCACGGCGAGCGCGCTCGCCTTTGAGGAGATAGCCCTCCTGCTCACGATCCCAGGCCCCGGGCGTGAGGCCGTCGGACATCAAGCGGTATTTTTCGACTTTGTTGCTGGGCGTGCGCGGTAGCGCTTCCACGATCTCGATGTAGCGCGGCACCATCAACGGCGGCAATTGCGCTTCGAGCCAGGTCATCAGCTCCCGCGCATGCAGTTGAACCCCAGGCGCCTCGACGACGAGCAGACGCACATCGTCCTCGCCGACCGGCGATGGATGTGCAAGCGCTGCGCACTCGGCGATGCCAGGATGCTCACCCACGATCTTTTCGATATCCCAGGCCGAAATATTCTCGCC
>CAZAVT010000070.1:4670-10292 GCA_964488395.1 uncultured Burkholderiaceae bacterium
AAGTAGATGTATCCGTCCTCGTCACGACGGGCGTAATCCCCCGTATGGAACCAAAGGTCGCGGATCGACTCGAGCGTCTCAGCGGGCTTGTTGAGGTAGCCACGCATCATGATCCAGGGCAGCCTCGGTCGCATGATCAATTCGCCCGACTCGCCCGTAGGCAACTCGCGTCCATCGTCGCCAACGATCCGCGCCTCCCAGTCTTGATCCACCTGACCGCACGAGCCGGGCTTGCGTGCGGGCCAGTCGGTGTATATGGTCAAACCCGTCTCTGTCAGGCCGTAAGCCTCGACCACCCGCACACGGAAACGCTCCTCGAACTCTGGGTCGTAATTGGAGTTGTACATTGCACGAAGCCGATGCCGTGTCTCCCAGGGGCTAACGGGCTGAGCCTTCAGCATGGGGGGCAGGGAAAAGATCGTGTGCGCGACCGTCGCATCGGCAAGGCACACCTGCTCCCAGAACTGCGAGGCCGAGAAACGGGGTGCAATCACCACTTCGGCGCCGACCATCAGGCAGGGCAACACGCCGAGCCGGCTTGCCAGACCGTGAAAGAGCGGCAACGGCGTGAACAGCACATCCTCTCGGGTCAGACCCAAGGCCCTCAGAAAGACCATGGCCGATGCGAAAAAGTGACCGTTCGGCATCACCACACCCTTCGACGGCCCGGTAGTGCCTGAGGTGTACATGATGGTCTGAATATCACGATGATCGCAGACCTGCTCGGGGTCAGCGCCGTCAAGCACCAGCAGTCGTTCAAAAGGCTCGGCGTCGATCGACGGACTCTGTCCCGGAGGACTGGCTTGGGGCAGCCCGGAGGGTGTATCGGCAACAACCACCCAATCCAGTTGGGCACGGGTGGCATCGGAGAGGGTGGCGAGAGCGCCGAACAGTTCGGCATGGATCACCAGACCCCGGGCACCGGAGTCCCGCAGCACGTAGTCAAACATCTCGCCCACATAGGTGCTGTTGATCGGCACCATGGTTGCACCGATCAACGCACAACCGTACCAGGTCCAGACAAATTCCGGACCATTGGGCAACAACATCGCAATTCGGTCACCGCGACCCAAACCGCGACTGAGCAAACCCCGTGCAACGGCACGGGACAGCCTGTCGGTCTCGGCAAAAGTGAACGAACGGTCGGCCCAACGCAGGTAGGGTCGGTCGCCATCTTGTTGCGCCCGCAGTCGCAGGAGCGGGCCGATCGCACGCTGCTCGAGGGGCAGCCGATAAAGATCCTGGAGGTTCATGCGGGCTTGAAGCGAAGGATTGAAAACTCATCGTTGATATCGTCGAACGTGGCCTGAAGGCGCATGCCCATCGAGAGGGCCTCGTTGTCGATGCCGATCACGTTGGCGCACAGCACTGGGCCTTCGTCGAGCTTGACCAGCGCGACGTTGTAGGGGATGTCGTCATTGAAAGAACGGAAATAGCTCTTGTGGAAGACAACCCAGGAGACCAGTGACCCAGCGCCACGGGTCGGCGTCCATTCACTCTCGTCGGCATCGCAGTCCGGGCAAACGGGTGAGGCCGGAAAGCGAAAAGCGCCACAACGGCTGCAGCGCTGCAGGGCCAGGCGATGAGCACGGGCATGCTCCCAATAGGGGCGTTCCAGGGGCAGCACCTGAGGCAAGGGCTTCATGAGGCTCTCCGATAGATCATCGTCGTGGACAGATTGCCGCGGCAGATGTACTGCACATGCCGGGCTCCCTGGACCTGCCGGGCACCGGCCTCACCGCGCAGTTGTCGGACTGCCTCGACCTGATGCAGCCCGCCCTGCATATAGCTGTCAGCGAGATGTCCGCCATGGGTATTGATGGGCAAGGACCCGCCCAGACCGATGCGACCGCCTTGAGTGAATTCACCCGCCTCGCCCGGCTTGCAGAAGCCAAAGTTCTCCAGCGACAACCAGATATTGATCGAGAAGCTGTCGTAGATCATGAGTGCGTCGATGTCCTCGCGACTGACGCCGGCCATCGCGTAAACCTGCTCGGCCGCCCTGGGCATGGTCTCGCGCCAAAGCGTGTGACTGGGCATCGAGGACTGACGATAGCTATCCTGCCGCCCGATTCCAGCCAGCAGGACTGGCGGCTTGGCGAGATCGCGAGCGCGATCGGCAGTCGTCATGATCAGCGCAACGCCCCCATCGTTGATCAGACAGTAGTCGTAGAGCCGCAGGGGCTCGCAGACGAACCGCGCCGCCATGTACTTGTCGAGTGTCAGCGGCTCCTTTTTGATCGAACCGGGATTGAGCATCGCATGCTGCCGCTGGGTCATCGGAACGGTCGCCAATTGCTCGGGTCGTGTGCCATAGGTCTCGAAGTGCAAACGGGCCTGAAAGGCACTCGCCGCGCCGGGCGAGGTCAGACCGTAGTAGTAGAAGGCGCTCGAGTACTCGCGACCAGGCGTCACCACGGTATCACCGCCGAACTTGCGCCCTTCGGCCCGGGACGCGTTGCCGTAAACCAGCGCGACAGTCTTGCAAAGGCCCGCATGCAGCATCATCGCTGCCTGCTGGATCAGGGGGCCAGTGGCAAGCCCCCCCACATCGAAATTGGCGCCTGCGACGGGATCGATTCCGAGCATCTCGCCCATCCGAACGAAACTCACATTACCGGGGCCCTGAACGATCAGGCCATCGATGTCGTCTTTCTTGAGACCGCAATCATCGAGCGCGTCACGCAGGGCCTGGATCGCGAGGGTGTAGGGATCCGCATCGGGAAAGTTGCCCTGGGGGGAGGCCCCGACACCGACGATCGCGGTCTGATCGCTAAGCGCCTTCAGTCTCTGCAGATCACCATTCATCTTGGATCTCCCATCATGTCCCGCCATCCCGAGCGAGGATCAATGCGCTCTTGTGCGCGTTAGCGCCGCCACTGGTGACCAGGCAAGTCCTTGCGCCATCGACCTGGGAGGTCGACTCGCCACGCATCTGCCGAACGCCCTCGATCACCAAGTTGAGGCCCTGTAGATAACTCTCCGAGAGCAAGCCGCCGGCTGTGTTGATCGGCAAGCGCCCGTCCGGCCAGCGCAATTCGCCGTCTTCGATGAATCGCGGCGCCTCACCGGGCGCACAAAGACCGAAATCCTCCAGCGCCATGGTGACCACGCCAGTGAAGGCGTCGTAGATCTGTGCCACATCAATATCGGTCGGCGACAGGTCCGCCATCGCGAACAGATCACGCGCAAGCAGTCGGGAATTGACCGAGGCATAGTCGGCGAGGGGCATGTTGTGGGAGCCCATCGGTCCCTGCCCCCAACCCGGCCCGCTCGCCTGAGCGGCCGCGAGCAGTCGAACCGGCGGCGCACGCAGATCGCGAGCCCGGTCACGGGTCGTCAAGATCAGCGCACAAGCCCCGTCTGTTTCCAGACAGCAATCGAGCGCCCGGAACGGATCGGCAATGACCCGAGATCGCTGATAGTCCTCGATCGTTAGCGGTCGGCCAAAGGTCACGGCGCGCGGATTACGCTGCGCGTGCGCGCGAATGGCGAGCGCCACTTCGGCCAAATGCGACTCGCTCACCGAATGCTCATGGAGGTAGCGACGGAAAGTGAGCGCCACCATCTGAGCGGGAGACATCAGCCCATAGGGCGCCATCCACTGGCTTCCCCAGGGACGAACGCGGTAGTGGCCGAAGCGTTCGAACTGACCCTGGCAGATCGATCGATACACCACGACGTAGCGGCATATCCCTGCGTGGAGCGCGAGCGCCGCGTTCAAGACGGCACCACTCGCGCCCCCACCGCCCGCCCCCCAAACGAGATTGGAAAAGCGTAGCGCTGGTATCCCCAGGGTCTGCTGCAGAACCACGGGTTCCTGACGCTCGTTGGCAAAGGAACAGAAACCATCGATCTCACTGACCGCGATCCCGGCGTCGGCAGCCGCTGCAAGAACCGCCTGACAGCAGAGTTCGAACTCGCTCGCGGTCGCATGGCCATGACGAAGGTAGGCGGTTTCGCCAATGCCAACCACCGAGATACGGTCGGCGAAGGAAGCGGCGGCGGAGCCCATGGTGCGATCAGCGGGTTCGGAAGGCGGTGGTGGGTACGAGGAGAAACGCCGCTAAGCAATCGCAAGCGGATTGATCGGGCTGCCGGTTCCCCCCGTGATCAAAAGCGGTGCAACCACAAAGAGAAATTCGTAACGACGGTCTGCCGCGAGCCGATCGAGCGCGAGCAACTCGATCAGGTAGACGCCGTAGTCGCGGATCAACAAGCGGTGGACTGGAGCGGGATCTCCCGTTTCGGTCGGGACCACTTCGATACCGTAGTTGTCCGAACCCACGCCAGCGACACCGAGTTCGCCCAGATAGCGGGCAGCCTCAAGGCCCAACCCAGGCTCGGTACGAAAGAACTCGTCGCTGCCCTGCCCCCGAAACACCGATTGCCAACCGGTGCGAAACAGCACAATGTCGCCACGCCGCAATTCCACCTCATGGTCCGCCGCACAGCGTTGCAGATCGTCGGCACTGATCACCTCGTCCGCTGGCAGGTGGGGCAGGCCCTTCCAGCCGGCGAGGTCAAGCAGCACCCCGCGGCCAACCAGCTGACGTAGCTTGTCGATCCCCAATTTGCGTGCTCCGCTCGAGCGCACCATCGACCCGAGGTAGCCGTTGTAAAGGTGATCGTCGTACCAGACATGGGCCAAGGAATCGATGTGCGTCGTGCCATGAGTGGGAAGGCTGATGTAGTCATCGGCACTCTGGTAGCCGCCCTTTCGCTTCAGGCCCGCCGCGTAGTCACCGCCATCGAGCGTCATGAAGTGAAGACAGGGAGAGCGCCGGGGGAAGACCGGCACATCGTTCTGCTGGACGGGCAGCGAGAGGCTATAGACCTCGCCGGTTCGCACCAGCCGGGCGGCATCGCGCACAAGCTCGGGATTGATAAAGTTGGCAGCGCCGCGCTCGTCCTCGGCGCCCCATCGGCCCCAGTTCCCCGGCTGCTGTTGCGAGCCCTCGCGCTCAGCTGTACTCATCAGGTTCCTCCCTCGTCGAATCCAGCCGAAAGCACGGCAGGTCGATCTCGCCGCGACGTTCCCAGTCGAGCCGCACCCGCAGCCCGATTCGAATCCGCTCGGGCGAGACATCGATCAAATTGCTCACCAGACGGACACCATCGGTGCCATCGAGCAGTACCACGACCACGTTATAGGGAAGCGCCGCGCGCAGCGCCTCAGTCGCCGCATGACGAACAATCGTGTAGGTGTAGACCTCGCCCGTCCCGACGACAGCGGGCCATTCGTCCCGAGCGGAGCGACAGTGCGGGCAGCGAGGAGACGGCGGATGCCTGAAAAGGCCGCACTCGACGCAGCGCTGAATGCGAAGCACGCGCTCGCGACACCCCGCTTCGAAGCCGCTCTCATGCGGCAGGTAGGGGGGGACCGCAAAGCCTGCTGGCAAATAGGTCATCGCGCAGCGCCGCAGGGTGGTCAAGCCGCCTTGCGGGCAAACAAGCGGATGTCGTCCGGCGCCACCCTGAGCCACACGGGATCTCCCGCCGTCCACAAGCGCGGAGGAGAGAGTTGCAGCCGCCATTCAGCGGCACCGACTTGCACGTACAAGTCGGCAAGGTTGCCCAGGAAGTAGCTGCGGCTCACCTGCGCCTGAACGACATTCACCC
>CAZAVT010000070.1:10302-12636 GCA_964488395.1 uncultured Burkholderiaceae bacterium
AACGCCTGCGCGCTGACCGCGACATCCTCTGGTCGCATCAGGAGATCGACCGGGTCGCCCGCCTGGAAGCCCTCGGTCGAGCATTTCAATCGCAGCCCGTCGTCCGTCACCACTTCGCCAGCCCCGGAGACCCTCGCAGCAACGACGTTGGCCAGTCCGACAAACTCGGCGCCGAAACGCGAGGCCGGACGCCGGTAGATGTCCTGAGGCCCACCGATCTGATCGATGCGCCCGTGGTCCATCAGGACGATCCGGTCGGCAATCACCATCGCTTCCTGCTGATCGTGTGTGACGTAGAGCGATGTGATGCCGAGTCGCTGCTGCAGCTCGCGGATTTCGAAACGCATGTGTTCGCGAAGCTTGGCGCCCAGATTGGACAGCGGCTCGTCGAACAGCAAGACCCGTGGCTCCAGCACGATCGCACGCGCGAGCGCCACCCGCTGCTGCTGCCCGCCAGAAAGTTTGGAGATATCGCGCTCGCCGAAACCTCGCAAGCCCACCAAATCCAGCACTCGTTCGACCCGACCTTGGATCTCGTGGCGGTCGAGCTTCTTCAACCGCAAGCCGAATGCAACGTTCTCGTGCACGGTCATATGGGGCCAGACCGCATAGCTCTGGAAGACCATGCCGATGGCTCGCTTCTCCGGAGGTAGCGAGCCCGACGCCGATGACACCACGTCGTCGCCCATGCGGATCTCGCCACCGCTCACATCCTCGAGACCGGCGACGCAGCGCAATGTTGTCGTCTTGCCGCAACCGCTGGGCCCCAGCAACACCACCAGTTCACCCGGCTCGATGGTCAACGAGATCCCGTCGATCGCTCGAAAATTACCGAATTGCTTGGCCAGCCGGTCGATCACGACACGAGTCATCGGTCTTTCCTTCAGGATGGGTGGACAAGCGGTGGCCAGTCGCCGCCAAGAATTTCATCGTTGCATTCGCCAGGCCGGGTGGCGGGTCGGATGTGGGCAGGCGTGCGGCTGAAGCGCCAGGGCGGGTCACAGAGACAAAGCGATCCCCAGACTGTGTCATGGCAGCGGATCATGCCGTTTTCGAGGTAGTGCTGATGCCAACGGGTTTCATCAAAGCTCGCAAACGCCGCACACGGCACATGAGCCTGTCGTAGCCGCTCGAGCCAGTATTGCATCGGTCGAGTCGAAAACACCTGCTGGAGTCGTTCGATCAACTCCTCCCGGTGACGAACTCGGTCGGGATTGCGGGCGAAGCGCGGGTCGTCAGCAAGCGTCTCGAGCCCAAGCACCCTGCACAGAGAACGCCACTGTCGGGGCGAGGTCGCAGAGACAGCGATCGGGCGATCCTGTGTGTAAAAGCTCTGGTCAGGGACCAGATAGCTGGTGGCGCTGCCCAAAGGCTTGGGCTTCTGGCCGGCGAGATGTTCGGCAATCCGCACCCGCTGGAGATCGAGACCCGTTTCGATCATCGTGATTTCGAGCAACTGACCACGGCCGGTACGTGCACGCTCGAACAGCGCCGCAAGCACCGACTGCACGATGTGAACCGCCGTGTTGACGTCGAAGTGACCATACCATCGCCAGCGCTGTCGGAGCCCACCAGGCTCGCCGTTCACCGAGCAACTTCCCGAGAAAGCCTGGATGTGCGGATCGGTCGCCCCAAGCGTGACCATCGGACCCCGCGGACCGAAGCCGGACGCCGACGCATAGATCAGACCGGCATTCAGCGCAGAGAGCTCCCTGTAGCCGATGCCAATGCGATCGGCCACGCCAGGCCGAAAATTCTCGATGAAGACATCCGCCTTGCGGGCCAGGCGATGGACCTGCGCCCGATCGTCAGGCTTCTTGAGATCGAGCACCAGCGAACGCTTGCAGGAGTTCATCGAAATGTAAGTCGACGAAAGGCCCCGCTTCTCGGGTTTGACGGCGCGAATAAAGTCTCCGCTCGGGGCTTCGAGCTTGATCACATCAGCGCCCATCTGCCCAAGCAGCGCGCCCGCCCAGGGGCCTACCGCGCCTTGACTGGCGTCGATCACCCTCAGACCGGCGAGCGGGCCTGGCGCTGTCTGCGTCGCGGTACTCATCGTGGCTCTCCGCGCGCGCGATCGAGCACCTCGGCCGTATGCTCACCCAATGCTGGCACCGGTCCGAGCGGCCTCGCAATGGCCGTCGAAAATTTGTGGGCACGGTTCATCTGCAGCGTCGTCGTGCCCCCCTCCGCGCTCTGCTGGGCGTCGAGGAATGACGCGGCGGGCACCTCGGCGAGAAGATCGAGAAGGCGCACCTGCTCGTGCGCCAGCACTTCGGTGTAGTCGTTGAATTTGACTGAAATACCGCCGTGTCCGTTAATGCGGGCCGATGC
>CAZAVT010000071.1:0-6110 GCA_964488395.1 uncultured Burkholderiaceae bacterium
TTCGTCGTCGAAAACCGCGCCGGTGGTGGCTCCAACATCGCCGCTGAGATCGTCGCGCGGGCCGACCCGGACGGATACACACTGCTCCTTGGCACGATCGCCAACGCCACCAACATGTCGATCTACAAGGGCATCAAATACGACACACTCCGCGATTTTGAGCCCATCTCGCAATTGATGTCCGCGCCCAGTGTGCTGGTCGCCTCGCCCTCGTTCCCGGTGAGCTCGGTGAAGGAGCTGGTGGCCATGGCCAAAGCCAAGCCTGGCACGATCACGTACGCGTCATCGGGCGCCGGCGGATCGCCTCACCTCGCTGGGGCGATGCTCGAACTGCGCGGTGGCGTTCAAATGGTGCACATACCCTACAAAGGCGCGGCCCCGGCACTGACCGACGTGATTTCCGGGACGGTCAACATCGGCTTCAAAACAGCGCTGTCGGCGCTGCCCTCCATGCAGTCGGGAAAGCTAAAGCCGCTTGCCGTCGCATCCAACACCCGGCTGTCCCAGCTACCCGATGTGCCAACCATGACCGAGGCTGGTTTCCCCGATTTCGAGGTCAGCTCCTGGAACGGTCTGCTCGCTCCGGCCCGAACGCCAAAGGCCATCATCGACAAGCTCCACCAGGAACTCGTCAAGATCATCGCGATGCCGGACATCAGGGAACGGTTCGCGGCGCAAGCCGCCGAGCCTGTCGGCAGCTCACCAGGAGAATTCCGAGCCTACATCGAAGGCGAGATCAAGCGCTGGGGTGAAGTCACCCGAGCGGCCAATATCTCGCTCTGAGCGACCAGCACCGCCTCGCCGCCCGCCTGGGGGCGGCTGCGGGGCATGAGCAGAACGGCTCCCTCAAAGCCCGCACGGATCGGTTCGCCCCCATCGTGGGCAAAGACCTCATCGGCGGCGACACGGTCGAAACTGCGAAAGCTGCGTGCAAAGCGAAAGTCACTGGTGCGGGCGAGCACCATCTGCCGCGCCGTGAATCGAAGTGACCCTGCTCTAGCGGCCTGCCGCGCCCCATCGGGCAGACCGGGGCCGGGCTGTCCATCCGATCGAAGCTCCTGCGGCCAGAGGGCGTGCCGTTGAGCCCGACCGATCACGGCAGTCGTCTCGAGGAAGTCAAGCGTCACCGACCGGGCCACCGCCACTGACGCCGGTGCGAGATGCTGGCCGCATTCAGCGACCAACCCGATTCGGCGATTGTCGGGGTCCGAAAGTCCGCAAGCCTCGATCAACAAAAGGCCTTGATGGAGAGGCTGCTCGAAGATGATCCGGTGTGAAGGCTCGGGTAGCTTCTCGAGGAGCGCCAGCGCGTCGCGCTTGGCCGTGCTGATCAGGAAGGCTGGGTCATCGGTCGCCGTTGTGTGCAGATCGAGGAGATAGTCGCTTTTCTCGAAGATCGGACGCAATTCCCGTGCACGCTGCAGCTCCCATGCTTGACCTGGCCCATCGAGCAGCGCGCGATCCCAGACCCGATTGAAGTCGAGGTCGACGAATCGACGCGGCGAGTCCGCCGCTTCCCCGAAGGCCTGATAGTTGGCAAAAACAAGCGCCAGTCGGCCGCGCTCAGGGCGCAAGCCCCGCTCCAACAGTTCAGACATCACCCACGCACCGGCGATCTCGTTCCCATGCGTCAAGGCAAGTACAGTGACCGACGGACCCGCAGCGCCCGATTCATAGAGGAACACATAGGGCAGCCCGTCGTTGCCGGCGGCGAAACGCCTGATGTCGGGCCGCTGGAGTATCGTCATCGAACGCCCCCACTGCGCGTTGGACCCCACCGAGCGATCAGACCTTCAAGGGCCCGATCGAGCAGCAAGAGGCCATGCCGCAGCGCCGCCTCTTCCCAGTCGCGATCGCTCGGACAGAAAACCTCCAGGAGACCGTCTCGAACCAACTGATCGCGAAGCGGATCGCCGTGGTGACGCAACCACCGATCGTTGCGCAACGCCTGGCGGATCATCAGTCGCTCCACTGTCCCGATCTCGGCCACCACCGCACAGAGTCGCTCTCCCAATTGACGACGAGCGCCCTGAACCAGCAGGCCAGAGTAGTCCGCCAGGCCCTGGGCGCCAAACTGCAGGCCCGGTAGGCCCAGGTCCAGCAGTCGCCGGGCACGCGCCGCGTCCTCGTCGTCTTCCGGGAAATGCAGTACCGCGATCTCGCCGCGACGAGCCACCCCGGCGTGTAAGTCCACGAGCAACACACGACGGGGTTCGCGCTCGAGTAGCAACGCAAGGACAGACTCGAACACCCGGCGCGACCAGGCGGCTTGACGACCCGTGAAATTCATTCCATCTGGATGGCTCGACTGCGGTCCGATCAAGGCGTTGGTGAGGCCTTGTGCGCCATGGCGGAGCTCAAAGGCATCAAAACGAGGCGCGAGCGCGGCCTGAGTGATCGCATCAAGCTGGGGCGAACAGAGCAGAGGATGCAGCTCGGTGTAGCCAGGGTTATCGACCGCCGCCGGAAACTCGAGAAAATTGCGATTGAGATCAATCCCCTCATGATCGGAGCGAGACCACCAGGCCATACCCCAGGGATTAAGCGCATGGACCATCAGGACCCCGCAGTTGCTTGCGAGTCGCTCGCGGCCGCGCTCAAGCCACGTGCTTTGCAGGGCAGAGCCGCAGTAGCCCTCGATACCATGCGTCCCGCTCAATACGACGATCCAGTCGGCCACCGACCCTGGGGGGTCCAGCCAGGCGAGATCGACTGCAAGCAACTCGCCGGCGGGGCCAGATCGATCGGGAAGCATCGCGGCCTGCGCAAGGCGCGCGCCAGCCGCCGTCGCCGCGGCAAGGAAGCGGGCGCGTGCCGGGCCGAAAGCACGCGCGAACATGGCCTGGGTGGCGCTCATTCCTGAGCCGGTCTGCCGAGCAGGCCTCGGGCCGTTTCGCGCAATCCCCGGTAATCGATCTTGCCGGTCCCGGCGAGGGGCAGCTCGTCAACGACAAGGACCCGGCGCGGATATTCGTGGGCAGGGGCATGTTCGCGGGCGAATTGCTGCAGTCCTGCCTCGTCAAGCAATGCTCCCGCACGCGGCCGCACGAAGGCCACGGGCACATGACCTCGGACGTCGTCGGGAACAGCCACCACCGCGGCCTGATGGACTCCCGGGTGACGCAGCAAGGTCGCCTCAACGGTCGCCGGATAGAGGTTGTGCCCGCCGACGGTGAACATGTCATCGTCACGGCCGACAAAAAAATAAAAGCCCTGCGCATCGCGACGGAGCACATCCCCGGTGATGTACCAGCCGTCCTCGCTAAAACGCTCACGGGTCTGCTCAGGACGTCCGTCATAGCCGATCATCAGGCCGGTATTGCGCACATGCAACACACCTTCGTCCGGACTCTGCCCGCCGACCAGCCGCAGCTCCACGTCCGGCAAGGGGTAGCCGATCGAAAGGGGCGGACGTGCAAGGCCCTCCGGGTGCTCGCCGAACTGCATCGGGCCCGCTTCGGTGACCCCGTAACTCACCCGAACATAGGCGCGCGGAAATGCTGCACAGACCTCGTCGAAAAGCTTGCGCGAGACCGGCGCAGAGCCCATATGAACTTCCTGCACCGTGTCCTGGCGGCAGCGCGCGAGCAGGTCGCGGTCGGCCAGGATTCGCGCCATCATCGTCGGCACGGTGTGCACCTTGGTCACCCCAAAGCGACCGATCGCCTCGACAAAGCGGGCGGGTTCGAAGCGCTCCATCATGACGATGCGCCCGCCGAACAGGAAAGCGCCCTTGGTTCCGAGCATCGCGTTCTTGTGATAAAGCGGATGAGCGACCGTGACCACCAAGGCGGGATTGTCGGGTCGGCCGGGTGGGCGCATCTTCGATAGCGCCCAGCGAACGGCCGACTGACTGAGCTGAATCCCCTTGGGCAGTCCGGTCGACCCGGAACTGTAAGGCTGCATGGCCAATGCCTGCGGCGGACGCTCAACCGCCTGGAACGGGCCAGGCCGCACGAAGGATTTATAGCCACTGGGCCCTGGGTCGTCGAAGTTGACAGCGCCGGTCAATGCAGACGCACGCGGACCATCGCACATCACCAGATCCGGTTGAGCCTCAGCGATGAGTGCACTCAGCGCATCGGACGGCAGACGGATCGAGATGGGTAGCGGGACGCAGCCGGCCTTCATGATGCCGAAAAAGGACTCGAGAAACTCAATTCGGTTGCTGCTCACCAGGGCGATCCTGGCGCCGGGCGATAGGCCATGGGCCACCAATCCACCCGCAACGGCATCGACGCCCGCTGCCAAATCGCGGTAGGTGACATCGCGTTCGCGCCCCCCGGTCAGGTCATGCACAGCAATGGCATCGCTGTACGCCCGCGGACTCAACAGGTCACCGGGATTGATCATCTCCGTGATCTCCGCAACACGGCCATCGTCACGCCTGGCCCATGAAAAACACAGCCCGTCCAGCAGCGACTCTTCGACCCTCCTGATCGAAGACCTCAGCGTCAGCCGTCGCGAGGGAGCGGCCCAACCGAAGCACCCTGCCACGTGCCCGAAGCGGGCCAGGGCCTGCTGCCCGCAGGTAGTCGATTCGCAAATCGACAGTTGGAGCACCACGACCGGCTCGCGCCGCAACTGCAAAATCAGCGGCCAGATCGATCAGCGCCGCGATCACGCCACCGTGGCTGTACGGCGGATCGACGCTGCTTAGGAATTCGTCGCGCCAGGGCATGGTGATCTCGATCCCCTCGTCATCGAGCGCAGTGAGCTCGACCCCGAGCCACTGGTGATAGGGCGCTCGCCTAACCCGCGGCGCCAGTTCCTCGAAAGACAGTGCATTGACGGCCATGAATTGCTCGACTAAAAGGAGTGATCCGAACCCTGAACGCCGACCCGAATGCCATGATGAGCGCCCACCCGCGTAGCCTGATTGACCACGTCATCCTTGCCTGTCGGGATCTGGTGGAGAGTACCCGGCGCTGGCAATCGCTGGGCTTCAACCTGTCCGATCCTGGCGGGCACCCCACCCGAGGAACCGCCAACCGATGCATCCCCTTCCCCAACGGCTACCTCGAACTGCTTGCTCCTGCGGGCCCTCAATGCAAGGAAGAATTCTTGCTGCAGGCGCTCGCCGACCGGGAAGGCGCGACGTCCGTTGCGCTCACGATGAGAGACCCCTCGAGCGTTCATCATCAGCTCTCGAGTTTCATCCCCGGACTGGAGCCACCGGTCACTGGAGGTCGTGACATCCTGGGTCCGAACGGCCCGGTACGAATCGAGTTCGACGTGCAGCGGGTGCCCACCGACGCTCTTTGGCCTGGACGCTTTTTCTTCTGCCACCATCACCACCCGGAGCGGGTGTTCGAGGTCGAGCGCTTCGCTCACCCCAATGGCGCGAACCGCTTGCGTTCGGTCGTACACCTCGTGCCGACACTGCCGCTCGCCTGGCCGGTCGCACTCGCGAAGCTGGGTCTGCGTCGCCTTCACGAGGACAGCCAGACCGTGCGGATCGACTGCGATGGGGTCGAACTGATCCTCGCGACCCGGTTTGCGCTGAAGACGCTGATCCCCGATGGCCTGCTCGACAGCCTGCCGAGCCGCCCTGCCCCGGTGCTGATCACTTTCGACGCCAGCAAAGAGCGATGGATCGGCGCCGAGCAGGCGGGCGGTGTCGTACTGCATTTCAGGGCGCAATGATGATCTTGCCAAACAGCTTGCGGTCCTCCATCAAGCGCAAGCCCTCGATGCCCTGCTCAAGCGGCAGTACCCGGTCGATCACCGGCTTCATCGTCCCTGTCCGTACCCCTTCGAGGAGTGCAGCCAGATCATCTCGGGTCCAGCCGTTCGAGCCCAGTACTTTGAGCTCGTAGGTCCAGATGAAACGGAGGTCCTCGGTCGGCGCATAACCTGCTGTGGCGCCACAGACGAGGATCCGCCCGCCCTTGCGCAGACTACGCAGCGACGGCACCCAGGTATCTCCTCCGGTGTAATTGACGACCACGTCGACACCGCCCTCTGCGCTACGGAAATTGGGCTTTCCGAAAAGCGAGAAGATCTCCTTCATGAAGTCGGCGCGGGTGTAGTCGATCACGTGGGAGGCGCCAATCGCACGAAGTCGCTTGGCCTTGTCCTCACCGCTGGCGCAGGCGATCACCTCGCAG
>CAZAVT010000071.1:6168-7398 GCA_964488395.1 uncultured Burkholderiaceae bacterium
ATGCGCGAGCATCACGCAGCACGTCCCGACCCCGCCGCTCGCGCCGAGCACGAGCACCCGCTCGCCCGCCTTGATCTGGCCGATGGTGACCATCATACGGTGCGCAGTTCCATAAGCGACCGGCAGCGCAGCCGCGTCGGCATGACTGACACCCTGGGGAAGCGCGATCAACTGCTCGGCTGAAACGATCGCGTATTCGGCGAGGCCACCGTCGAGCATTTCGCCCATCAAGCCCTTGCCCTTGTAGACCGGGTTGACCAGTACCGGATCGCCGATCCGCCAACCAGAGACCTCGGCGCCCAGCGCGGCGATATCGCCGGCGATGTCATTGCCCGGCACCACCGGCAGCGGGATCTTGATGCCGGGAAGGCCGCGGCAAGTAAAGACATCGTGATAATTCAGCGAACAGGCTCGCACCCGGATCAGGACCTCGTGGGCCGCCAGTGGCCTCAATGGATGGTCGCTCATCAGTCGCAAACGGTCCAGGCCCCCGTGCTCGGGGAGCACGATCGCCTTCATGCGGTCGGGAATCATGGCTAAACCTTCATTCGACAAGGTGACAGGCAACCTGCTGCCGCTCGAGCGGCCGCAGCACGGGAACTTGGTCGGCGCAGCGCGCAACGGCTCGCGGACAGCGGGTCCGGTAGGCGCAACCGCTCGGCGGATTCGCTGGATCGGGCACATCACCCGCGGCAAGCTCGCGATCGCCAAACGCCTGACCCGGACGGTCGGTGGAAGGCACTGACGCAACCAGCGCGCGGGTGTAAGGGTGACGTGGCGCATCGAAGAGAAGCTCGGCGGGTCCGTGCTCGACAATCCGGCCGAGGTAGAGCACCGCCACCTCATCGCTCACATACCGGATGACGGACAGATCGTGCGAGATGAACAGCATCGCGAGGCCATAGCGCCGCTGGGCATCCACCAGCAGATTCAGGATCTGGGCGCGCACGGAAACGTCCAAGGCTGATACCGGCTCATCGCAGACCAGCAGCTCGGGCTCGAGCGCCAAAGCACGAGCAATCCCGATCCGCTGGCGCTGGCCGCCTGAAAACTCGTGGGGCAACCTCGTCCCGTGCTGGTGCTGCAGTCCGACCTGGGTCAGCAGCTCGCGGACCCGCGCTGACTGGCTCGCGGGATCGCCCCGGCCATGGATCCTGAGCGGCTCGGCAATCAGATCAGCGGCGCTGCGACGCGGGTTGAGCGAACCAAACGGATCCTGGAACACCATCT
>CAZAVT010000071.1:7408-12530 GCA_964488395.1 uncultured Burkholderiaceae bacterium
CCGTGGTCGAAGCGGTCTCATCGCTGCGCGGCCATGACCGGTGATGTCGATCCCGTCGTAAACGATCTGGCCGCTGTCAGCCTCAACCAGCCGCAGCGCGGCTCGACCGAGAGTTGACTTGCCGCAACCCGATTCACCGACGATCCCGAGCGTCCGACCGCGCAATAGAGAGAGCGAGACCCCACTCAGCGCACGGATCGCCCGGCCGGCGCTGCGATAGCTGACCGAGAGCTCGCGAAGCTCGAGGAGCGGACTCATAGGGCGCTCCGTACTCGGCAGGCCACTCGATGCAAGCCCCGCAAAGTCGTCAACGCGGGCGCTACCTCGCCGCAGGCAGCCTGCGCGATCGGGCAACGCTCGCGAAAGCTGCAGCCCGGATCCGGCCCACGCAGCACCGGTACGACGCCGGCGATTTCCTCGAGTCTCGCACCAGTCGTCCGCCCGGCAGGCAGGCGGGTCGCTCGCAACAGGCCTGCGGTGTAGGGGTGTAAGGGCGCACGAACCACCTCGTTGACCGGCCCGGACTCGACCACACGCCCGGCATACATCACGGCCACCTCGTCAGCAACCTCAGCAACCACCCCAAAGTCATGGGTGATCAGGACCATGGCCATGCCGTCTTCTCGCTGCAGGCGCCGCAGCAACTGAAGCACCTGCGCCTGAACGGTGACATCGAGTGCGGTGGTCGGCTCATCGGCGAGCAACAGCCTGGGGCCGCCTATCAGCGCCATCGCAATCATGACCCGCTGTCGCTGGCCGCCCGAGAGCTGATGCGGATAGCGCCGCAATAACCCCCGAGGATCGGGCAACTGCACCCGGTCCAGGACCTCGATCGCGCGCGAAAGCGCAAGCGCGTTCGAGAGCCCCTGGTGCAGGCGCAAGGGCTCGGCGACTTGCTCACCGATCGTCAGCACCGGATTGAGCGAGGTCATCGGCTCCTGGAAGATCATCGCCATCGCCGCGCCACGTAACTCACGCAGTCGCTCCGGACGGTCCGGCAGAATTTCTTCACCCTCGAAGGTCACCGAGCCCGAGCTGATCCGGGCCCCAGCATGCTGATGCAGACCCATGACGGTCAGGGCTGTAACCGTCTTGCCACTACCCGACTCACCAACCACGGCCAGCGTTCGTCCCGCAGGCACGGCAAGACTCACCCGATCCAGTGCCTGCACACGTCCCGACTCGGTGTCGAACACCACCGACAGGTCGCGCAATTCGAGGACCGGTGTCGGGTGCGGACTCATTGCCGCCGCCCGCGAGGATCGAGCGCATCGTTGAGCCCGTCGCCGATGAAATTGAGCGCCATCACAGCCAGCATAATCGCCACGCCCGGGATCGCGCTGATGTACCACGAGGTACGAAGCGATTGCCGTCCCTCGCCGATGAGACGGCCCCAGGACGCCAGGTCCGGATCGCTGAAGCCGAGGAAAGCGAGCATGGCCTCGAACAGGATCGCGGATGCAACCGTGAATGACACCAGGACGACGATTGGCGGGAGCGCATTAGGCAGGATCTCGCGAAGGATGATCCGGGCGTCAGTCATACCCATCGCATGGCCCGCCTGCACGAAATCCCGTTCTCGCCAGGACAGGTACTCGGCCCGGGTCACACGGGCAACGCTCGTCCAGTTGGTCAACCCGATGGCGAGCACGACGACGGTCATCGACGCGCCAAAGACCGTGACCACCGCGAGCACGAAAATGATGTGCGGGATGGTCTGGAAGACTTCGGTGAGCCGGTTGCTCAGCTCGTCCACGAGGCCGCCAAAATAGCCGCCGACAGCGCCGATCGCGATGCCGGCGAGCACCGAGACAGCCGTTGCGAGCAGTCCGACGGCAAGTGCGGCACGCGCGCCGTGGACGATGATGGCCGCGATGTCGCGTCCGACCGCATCAGTGCCCAGCGGATGGGCGCTGTTGCGAAACGGCCAGAGTTCAGGCGGCCCCACGATATGCAGCGGGTTGCGAGGATAGGCAAGATCGGCGATCAGAGCCATCGCCAGCACGGTGAGGAGGAAGATCGAACCAACCAGCGCCGGACGATAGGCGAAAAAGCGACGCCAGCCAGCGGCTCGCCCGATCACAGCCTGACCCTCGGATCAAGGACCATGTAGAGCATGTCTACAAGGAGATTGGCGACCAGCACCACCACCGCGCTGCAGATCATGACGCCCATCACCACGGGGTAATTTCGTGCGCCCACCGCCTCCATCAACAGCGATCCGAGCCCGGGCCAGCTGAAGACACTCTCCACCACCACCGCACCGGCAAAGAGCGTGGCCACATGCAGTGATACCAAGGTCACCACGGGCAGCAGCGCATTTCGCAACACATGCCGCCAGGCCACGTGCGACTCGCTCGCGCCCTTGGCCCGCGCCGTGCGCACATAATCCAGGTTCGCGCAACGCAGCATCGAGGCCCGCATCACCCGCGCATAGATCGCCGAATAGAGAAGACCCAGCGACAGGGCAGGCAGCACCAGGTGATGCGCAATGTCCAGCACCTGCCGCCATCGGCTCGCATCGGGCAGGCCGATGGTCTGCATCCCAGCCACCGGAAACCAGCCCAGATGGATCGAAAACAGCACGACCAACATGAGGCTCAACCAGAAATTCGGCGCTGCAAAACACATCGCAGCGAGAGCTGAAATCGCGCGATCGGACCAGCTGTCGCGGCGCCGCGCTGCGGCGATTCCGGCCAGCGATCCGACGATCACCGCAAAACCCAGCGCCACAATCATCAGTAGCAGGGTGGCGGGAATACGCTCGCCGATCAAGGTAGAAACTGGGAGGTTGTGGCGGAAGGAAAAGCCAAGGTCCAGCCGCAGGACCGCCCCCAGATAGTTTGCGAGTTGCGCGTACCAGGGCGTGTCGCCGCCGTAGAGCCGGCGCATCGCGTCGATCAGGTCCCGATCGCCGATCTGAGCCTCGGCGGCCATGACATCGGCCAGATCGCCTGGTGCGAGCACCATCAAGGCGAAAGCCAGCAGGACCACCGCAAGCATGGTGGGCACCATCTGCAGCACACGCCGCGCGAGCAGGCGCAGATACCGATTCTCGACCAGCATGCTGCTGACCTGTCTTGCCTGTCGGTAGGGCGACGATCAGCGCCGCAGCCAGAGATCCTTCCAGGTGTCGTACATCCATTCGGAACGGTTCGAGTGCTCCTGGACCGAACGGTGCGCGAGCGTCATGTTGCGCTTGTAGGCGATCACGAACACCGGCAGATCCTCGGCTGCGATGCGCTGTACCTCGTGGAGCATCTGGCGGCGCTTGGCCGGATCCAGTTCGACAGCGGCTTGATCGACCAGTCGGTCAAGCGCTGGATTGCTGTAGCCCGAGGCATTTCGAAACGGCGTCCCGGTAATGTTGCTGGTCGTGTACAGCATGAAGCTGCGCATCAGGGGATCCGCATACGCCACGTTGTTGCTGATCGAGAGGTCGAACTCGTAGTTGGTGTAGATCTGCCGAATTGCGCCAGCACGATCGGGCGTGAGCAGCGTCACGCCGATGCCCACCTCTTCAAGCACCTGCTTGAGGTATGGCCCCATCCGGACATTCTCGGGATACCAGGGCCCGATCACGAGCCTCAGGTTGAAACGCTTGCCGTCCGCCTTGACCGCATGCCCCGCCGCATCGAGCAACGCACGCGAGCGGGCTGGGTCGAATGCGTAGGAGGGCGCGCCTTCGTTGTAGAAGTCGCCGAAAGCCGGTGACACAGTGCCGTTTGCCTCGCGCCCAAATCCGTTCATCAGCGTGTCGATGACGAAGCGACGGTTGATCGCATGAGCAATGGCCTGACGCACGCGGCGATCCGCAAGGACCGGGCTGCGGCTGTTCATCTCCATCACCATGAATTCCTGCAGGCCGCCGGCATCGGTCGAGGCAAAACGGGCGTCCGCCGACAACCGTCCGAGATCCGCCGGGGAAAATGGGGAACCCACACCCAGCTGCGCCGCGCCGGTCTCGAAGGCACTGGCGCGGGCTGCCGGATCCTGCAGGTAGCGGATAAAGATCGCGTCGAGCCGGGGACGTCCCGCGTCCCAGTAGCTGGGATTGCGCCGCAATTCGACATGCGACCCTCGGCGCCATTCGACGAATCGGAAGGGGCCGGTCCCCACGGGAGCCGCATTGATCTTACTGGTCCGGATGTCGGTCCCCTCATACAGATGACGGGGAATCATCTGCGCTTCGGTACCACCGAGTGAGGCTAGAACCAGGAAAAGCGGGACTGGCGAGTCATACTCCAGCACAAAAGTTTCGGGATCGGGCGCTGAGACCCGGGCAATGCTGCGCAGGGCCGGATTACCGCTGAAGGCCTTCCAGTGCTCGATCGCGTTGTACACCGCATCGGCAGAGGTGAAGGGCTTGCCGTCATGCCACTGGACGCCCGCACGCAGTTTGAACGTGAACTGACGGCCATCCGACGACTGCACCCAACTCTGCGCGAGTTGGCCCGAAAAGCTGCCATCGTTCTCGAGGCGCACCAGACGCTCGAGGATCTTGGTGGAGACCAGGAGTGGGTTGCCGCCACCGCCACCCGGAGCGAAGACCGCGTTGGTCTCCACGGTGTAGACGACCGTAAGTACGCCCCCTGCCTGCTGGGCGCTCACCCAGCCGGGAAGCATCGTGGTCGCGAGCGAGGCGGAGCCCGCCCGCAGCAAAGTCCTGCGCTTCATGCCGTCCTCCCTGTGGATCGAATGCTCGGCGCCGAGGCTGCCGGACCTTACCACAGGGCTGCGCCTGAATCCACAGCAACGGCGGCGGAACGCTTAGCCGCCGATTGGGTCAGGCCCGTTGCTGCAGCGCGCGGATCCGATCCTCGATCGGCGGGTGGCTCGAGAACAGGGCAAGGATACCGCTGGGCCGTGAACTGATACCCATGTTCTGCACACTCTTGGGCATCTCGCCCGGGTCCAGATGACCAAGTCGGGCGAGCGCGTTCATCATCGACTGACGCTGGCCCATCAGGTCCGCGGCACCGGCATCGGCGCGGTACTCCCTGTGACGGGAGAACCAGGCGACGACCATGGCCGCCAGCACCCCCAGGAAGAGGTCCATGACAATCGTGGTTACGTAGTAGCCGACCCCAGGAGCATCGTCCTGATTGCGCAGGATGATGCG